>NZ_CEXQBZ010000001.1:0-20482 GCF_982712965.1 Neisseria flava
GCCAATCAATCACCTGATCCAACTTCAATAGTGGGAAGCGGTCGATGTGTTTGGCAATCATGGCTTGTGCGGTTTGCCGGAAAAAGGTGCTCATGAGAAATCCCCTAAATGTCTTGGTGGGAATTTAGGGGATTTTGGGGAATTTTGCAAAGGTCTCGGGCGGAGAGTTCCAGCGCGGCGGCTTCGTCGGCGAGCAGGCCGAAGCCGTCCGATTCGAACGGGCGTTGCAGCAGGGGGCAGGCCGCCGCCGTCAGTGTTGCCGCGTTTTGCGCCAGCCGTTGCAGGGCGAATCGGCCTATCGTTTGCGGCGAAAACAGGCGTTCGTCCAGCAAGCCTTCGTCGTGCCAGCGGCGCAGTTTTTCCAGCGAAAAATCCAAATGCAGCGCGCACATGCCGCCGTTGTCGGGCAGCAGGGTTTCGGATACGTCCGCCAACTCGCCGCGCACCAGCCAGATTTCGCCGGCAAACGGGCGGTATTCCCTGCCGCCCATTTGTAACCGGTTCTGCCCCGACACCATGACGAACAGGGCGCAGTTGTGGCTGAAATTGTGGATTTCGGTGGGAAACGCACCCGTTCCGCCGCCGCGCATCCGCGACAGGGTGATGCCCGAGTCGAAGCGGTTGATGCACATTTCCAGATGTAAACCGGGCTGTTTTGCCTGCGCCATGAGCGCGCTGTCGGAACAGCCGTCCAACGCCCAGCCGGATTTATCGGAGCGGACATAGGTTTGGTATTGGCGGTAGATGGCGGCGGTGTTCATGCTTGGATGGGAACGGGTTGTCTAAAAAATGAATTAAATAGGAATTATTACTAATAATCAAGCGCAGGGATTGGTTGAAACGGGAAAGGTCGTCTGAAAGCGTGTTTCAGACGACCTTTCCCGTTTCGGGAATTTGTTTTGCCGTATCGGGAATTTTGCGTTTTGCGGCGTGGTTTTTGCAGATTATTTTTTTAATAATAAATATTCTTATTCGTATGCAAAGGAACCGCACACCGTGAAACCACGTTTTTATTGGGCAGCCTGCGCCGTCCTGCTGGCCGCCTGTTCGCCCGAACCTACCGCCGAAAAAACTGTATCCGCCGCATCCCAAGCCGCATCCACATCTGCCGCCACGCTGACCGTGCCGACCGCGCGGGGTGATGCCGTTGTGCCGAAGAATCCCGAACGCGTCGCCGTGTACGACTGGGCGGCATTGGATACGCTGACCGAGTTGGGCGTGAACGTGGGCGCAACTACCGCGCCGGTGCGCGTGGACTATTTGCAGCCTGCATTTGAAAAGGCGGCAACGGTGGGGACGCTGTTCGAACCCAATTACGAAGCCTTGCACCGCTACAATCCGCAGCTTGTCATTACCGGCGGGCCGGGCGCGGAAGCGTATGAACAGTTGGCGAAAAACGCGACCACCATAGACCTGACGGTGGACAACGGCAATATCCGCACCAGCGGCGAAAAGCAGATGGAAACCCTGGCGCGGATTTTCGGCAAGGAAGCGCGCGCGGTGGAATTGAAGGCGCAGATTGACGCGCTGTTCGCCCAAACGCGCGAAGCCGCCAAAGGCAAAGGGCGCGGACTGGTGCTGTCGGTTACGGGCAACAAGGTGTCCGCCTTCGGCACGCAGTCGCGGTTGGCCAGCTGGATACACGGCGACATCGGCCTGCCGCCCGTGGATGAATCTTTACGCAACGAGGGGCACGGACAGCCCGTTTCCTTCGAATACATCAAAGAGAAAAACCCCGACTGGATTTTCATCATCGACCGCACCGCCGCCATCGGGCAGGAAGGACCGGCGGTCGTGGAAGTGTTGGATAACGCGCTGGTACGCGGCACGAACGCTTGGAAGCGCAAGCAAATCATCGTCATGCCTGCTGCCAACTATATCGTCGCGGGCGGCGCACGGCAGTTGATACAGGCGGCAGAACAGTTGAAGGCGGCGTTTGAAAAGGCCGAACCCGTTGCGGCGGGGAAAGAATAGGGGTCGTCTGAAAACGGAGCGGAAAAAGAAGCGGGGGTTTCTGCGAAGCTAAAGCGCGGTTTCAACGAATTGAAAAGTAGCCTGCACGTTGAAAATACCACCCAAGCAAACCTTTGGTTTGCCGCCCTCTCCCTAGCCCTCTCCCACGGGGAGAGGGGATTGGGTTGCAGGCTGCTTTTAGGGTTCAGGCAAATTTTTAACTTCGTTGAAGCTCCGTTTTTAGACGACCTTTTGAAGCACCACAGGCACACGCATCGAGCGTCTGAATCAAAGATTCAGACCGATGGCAGTCCGCACTCGAGTTTATGCGGCAAACAGCAAGGCTACGGCAACCCGTCCCCTCTCCCCGTGGGAGAGGGTTAGGGAGAGGGCAGTAAGCCGCAGGCTTACATTCAGAACGAAACGAAAACCGCCATACGGAGTCTAATCAAACCGGTTACGAAAACGAATAACGCGGCATATTCCGCTTTCAGACGACCCAAACCGACCGAAACAGATAGTGGATTAAAATAAAAATGAGACAAGACGGCAACGCCCGCTGTGTACCGCTAGAATACATAAGGGTGTTGGCAACGCCGTATCATTGCGATTTTAGTCCGCGATAAATTTTGTCTGCAACCAAAGGAAAACCATCATGAAAAACATCAAAACCCAACTTTTCACCGCTCTCATCGGCCTCTTCGCCACAGCCGTGCCTGCCGCTGAAACCGCCCAAGGCACGGGCAAAGTTTTTGAAGGTGAAAACTACACCGTCATCCGCGAAACCCTGCCCAAAGGCAAGGAAATCCCCCGCCACAACCACCCTGGCCACACCCTGCTGGTTACCCAAACCAAAGGCAGCTCGGTATTTTTGTTTGACGGCGGAAAAAGGCAGGAATTGCGGCCGGGCAGCGTCCTGAAGGCGGACGGCAGCGAATATGTCGCCATTAAAATAACCGACGACAGCGAATTGGTGATTGTGCTGGTGAAAGACGGGAAGAAGGCGGGTGCGGAATAGAATGTCCTTCAGATCGTCTGAAAAAGCGGTTGGAGACGACCTTCCGCCACCATTGGCAATCGACCTATAATCTATTTCCCGTCCGCCGCCGACGAATCCGCCGCCATTGAAGAAAGAAAGGACATCCCATGACCGCGCTGCAAACCATCGCCGAACATCTCACCCGACGCCGACAAACCGTTACTTGCGCCGAATCTTGCACCGGCGGCCTGCTTGCGGGCGCATTCACCAGCATCGCGGGCAGCTCGCAATGGTTTCATCAAAGTTTCGTTACTTACAGCAACCAAGCCAAAGAAGAACGCCTCGGCGTCATGCCTGATACGCTGTTGCAACACGGTGCGGTCAGCCGCGAAACCGTGTATGAAATGGCGCGAGGTGCCCAAGCCGTCGCCCAAGCCGACTACGCCTTGAGTATTTCCGGCATCGCAGGCCCCGGTGGCGGCAGCGCGGCAAAACCCGTCGGGACGGTGTGGTTCGGGTTGTCCACGCCGACCGAATCGTTGGAGCAAATGAAAATCTTCAGCGGCGACCGAGAGGCCGTTAGAAATCAGGCAGTCGCCTTCGCCCTTGAATTTTTGGCGGAACATTTGGTTTGACGGTTCCCAACGCAAGAATGGCAAACCGCGTTCATGAAAAAGGTCGTCTGAGAAATTTTTCAGACGACCTTTTGCATGTCTTGCTCAGAGCGGTTTTTAATCCGCGCCTTTGAGCATTCTATTCAAAACGGGAACAAGCAATAACAATACCACACCGGTTATCACGCCTATGCCGCAAAGCATCCAGTAGAAATCCAGCGGTGCTTTATCGTTGAATCCTTCTTTAAACAGCACGCCGCCCAAAGTGAAGCCCAATGATAACCCTAAGAAATTGAGTGCGACCATTTGGGTTTTGAACATAGGCGGGGCGATTTTGGTGGAAATGGAAAGCGAAATCGGAGAAATCATGAGTTCGCCTATGGTGATGGCAAGCAGGATCAGCGCGAAAACAATGATCGGCATGGGCGTGCCGGACGAGATATACGGTACGAATCCAAGATAGGATATGCCGACAACCAGCATCGCCAAGGCGAATTTCAATGGGGTTTTCGGCTGGTGTCTGCCCATTTTTGTCCAAATCGCCGCCATCACGCCGGAGAAGAGGACGACCCACATGCTTTGAATCGAATCTTTCCATGCGACGGGTACAGTCCAGTTGCCTAATGTGCGGTCAACCGTTTCGTCAAAGTACACCGTTGCCACGGTATAAACTTGGAACCAGACCGCCCAAAACAGGCAGATGGTCAGAAACAGCGGAATATAGGCAGTGATGTAGCGTTTGTTTTCAGACGACACATGGCTGCTGCCGAGCAGTCGCGCGAAATAGGCAATGACGGTGAGAATGACCGTGCCGAGCAGAAATTTGGAAAAGTTGTCCAAATTGAGCGTGTCTGACGCAATCAGACTGCCGACAACCAAGACAATCAGCACGCCGACTGCAACCGCGGTTTTCACTTTTTCAGGACGCAGCGGATTGGGCGCGGGCGTGTGCGGCAGCAGTTTGCGCCCAACGGAGTAACGCCACAATCCAAAAGCCATACCGACCGCCGCCGCGCCGAAACCGTAGTGGAAACCCATCTCGGTTTGCAGTAAACCCGTCAGGAGCGGGCCGAAAAAGCCGCCTATGTTGATGGAAATATAGAAAATCGAAAAACCCGCATCGCGCAGCGGCTTCAATTCGTCTGTCTCATAAAGCGAGCCGACCATCGAGCTTGCCGACGATTTCACGCCGCCGCTGCCCAGTGCGATGAGTACCAAGCCGCACAGCAGCCCGTACAGCCCGGGTGCGATTGCCAAAACGATGTGTCCGAGCATGACCACGATGCCGGAAATAAACAGCGTTTTTTCCGCGCCCCAAATCCGGTCGGCAAGCCATGCGCCGAGGATGGTGGACAAGTAAACGCTGCCGCCGTACGCGCCGACGATGCCGCCGGCGAGCGACTTGTCCATGCCCAAACCGCCTTTGTCGGCAGTGTAATACAAATAAATCAATAAGATACCCTGCATACCGTAAAACGAGAAACGTTCCCACAATTCGATGTGGAACAGGGTGGAAAGCTGGATGGGATGCCCGAAGAAGGTTTTTCCCTTGCGGGCGGAGTAGTTGTCAGACATAAAAGTTCTCCAAAGGCGTTGAAACCGCCTTTTATTTTCAGTTGCGGCACATTGCGCACCGCCCATTGTCAGCCGTATATGGCATAACCTTTTTTAACGTAATATCAAAAAACTGTCAAACTGATTGACCTAACAAAGCAAAAAGGTCGTCTGAAAAACAGAATTCTGTTTTCAGACGACCTTTTTCAATAATCGGGACATACAGGCCGGACGGTAAGCCGGGTTCTGTCTCGGACAGTCATTCCTCTAGGCACACCATTACTGATGCACTCCAGCAACCTACCCGAACGCTCGGCGAGCAGCGTCAAAGCGTTCTGTTTGGTCTTGCTCCGGATGGGGTTTAGCCTGCTGCGCCTTGTTACCAAGTGCACGGTGCGCTCTTACCGCACCTTTTCACCCTTACCCGTGCCGCCCGAAGGCGGCCGTCGGCGGTATTGCTTTCTGTTCCACTTTCCGTCGCGTTTCCGCGCCCGGCCGTTAGCCGGCATCCTGCTCTACGGAGCCCGGACTTTCCTCCCCGTATGCCTTACGCGATACGCGGCGACTGTCTGTCCAACCTGTATGAAGTACGGATTATAACACAATAAAAACATACCGTTTGAGTATAAAAAACGACCATTTATCACGCTTTTTGCATATTTTACACTAAAAAAATGCAAATAAAATAAACCGTTTAACTAAAAATGATACCGTTCGTCGTAAAAATCAGATGACATAAAAATGAAACACGCATAGAATGATTTTCACATAACTACTTTAAATTGAGAACATTGCGATGAAAACACCTTACCCCCATATCTTATCCTGTATTGCCGTTTCGATATTAACAGCCTGTGGAGGAGGTGGCGGAGGCGGTACACCGTCTGTCGCGCCAACCCCGACTTACCCGATTGTCCAACCGGGCAATATTCCGAATCCATCCGGACAAACGGAAAGAACGGCAACCTCTCCTGCCGGTAATCAAGCCGATGCAAATAATGCTTTAGAAGCATCTGAAGAAAATATTCATAAAGAAGTAGAAAATTCCGTAAATTCAACACAAACGTCGTCTGAAAACCAGAATCAAGACGTAAAAGCGGATAGCAACGACAAAGCCGAAGCTGAACGAAAAGTCGCTGAAAAAGCTGCAAAAGCCAAAGCTGAAGAAGAACGTAAAGCGGCTGAGGAAGCTGCAAAAGCTAAAGCCGAAGCTGAACGCAAAGCTACGGAAGAAGCTGCTAAAGCCAAAGCTGAAGCCGAGCGCAAAGCCGCTGAAGAGGCCGCTAAAGCTAAAGCCGAAGCGGAACGTAAAGCTGCGGAAGAGGCTGAAAAAGCTGCCAAAGCTAAAGCCGAAGCTAAACGTAAAGCGGCTGAGGAAGCTGCAAAAGCTAAAGCCGAAGCCGAGCGCAAAGCTGCGGAAGAAGCTGCTAAAGCCAAAGCTGAAGCGGAACGTAAAGCGGCAGAAGAAGCTGCCAAAGCTAAAGCCGAAGCCGAACGTAAAGCTGCTGAGGAAGCTGCCAAAGTTAAAGCTGAAGAAGAACGCAAGGCTGCTGAAGAAGCCGCTAAAGCCAAAGCTGAAGCCGAACGTAAAGCTGCGGAAGAAGCCGCTAAAGCTAAAGCCGAAGCCGAGCGTAAAGCTGCTGAAGAAGCTGCCAAAGCTAAAGCTGAAGCCGAGCGTAAAGCTGCCGAAGAGGCTGCTAAAGCTAAAGCCAAGGCTGAAGCGGAACGAAAAGCGGCAGAAGAAGCCGCCAAAGCTAAAGCCGAAGCCGAACGTAAAGCTGCTGAAGAGGCTGCAAAAGCTAAGGCAGAAGCCGAGCGCAAGGCCGCTGAAGAAGCTGCCAAAGCTAAAGCCAAGGCTGAAGCGGAACGAAAAGCGGCAGAAGAAGCAGCCAAAGCTAAGGCAGAAGCCGAGCGCAAGGCCGCTGAAGAAGCCGCCAAAGCCAAAGCTGAAGCGGAACGAAAAGCTGCGGAAGAAGCTGCCAAAGCTAAAGCCGAAGCTGAACGTAAAGCTGCTGAGGAAGCTGCCAAAGCTAAAGCTGAAGCCGAGCGCAAAGCCGCTGAAGAAGCTGACAAAGCCAAAGCTGAAGCCGAACGTAAAGCTGCCGAAGAGGCTGCTAAAGCCAAGGCTGAGGCGGAACGAAAAGCTGCGGAAGAAGCTGCAAAAGCTAAAGCCGAAGCCGAGCGCAAAGCTGCCAAAGCTAAAGCCGAAGCGGAACGTAAAGCTGCGGAAGAAGCCGCTAAAGCTGAAGCAGAGCATAAAGCCGCTGAAGAAGTTACCCCAAAAGCGGAGGTTGCTCCGGCTATGCAATCAATCGGCGGTTTTTACACCATGTTGTCGGTTGACGGTGCCGATAACAAAGTGATTAACAGAGTGGGTAATCCTGATGTCCTCGAAGTCAACGGACAAAAAATCAACCTGCTGCCACAAACATTTGACGCGGCAAACGGTATGCTGTCCTTGTCGGATAACAAAATTATCCGCGCCATCGGTACGCATCTGCAATACGGTCATTACGGTTTTTACGGAAGCAAAAAGGAAAACGGCGAGCTCAATTCATCCCTGGTGTTCTACCAAGGTCTGATGACGCCTGTTGAAGCCATGCCGCAAACCGGTTCGGCTATCTACCAAGGCAATGCGTTCTACAATGACGTATCCAACATCAACACTGTCGGCTCATCCCTGTTCAATGTTGATTTTGGTGAAAAATCGCTGACCGGCGGCGTTTATTCGGCAGAAGGACGTTTTAACCCCGTAATGCTCCAGGCCAATATCGCTGGTAACCGTTTTGTTTATGTGGACGGGACAACTAAAAACAGTATGTCGGGCATTTTCCTCGGTCCGCAGGCGGAAGAAATGGCCGGCCGCTTCGACCATCCGAGCGAAGGCAAGAGCGGTACGTTCGGCGCCGCTGTTCTGAAAGACTGATTTTTACCGCATCATCAGCTCAAAAGGTCGTCTGAAAACTTGGAAATCAGGTTTTCAGACGACCTTTTTCCGTTCCCGTCCAAGAAGCAGCCCATAAAATGCTACAATACCGCTTTGATTTTTTGCCCGCATCATCATGAAAAAAGCCCCCAAATCCTTTGAAGAAGCCCTCGCCCGCCTCGAAACCCTGACCCAGTCCATGCAAAGCAGCGAAATGCCGCTGGAAGACGCTCTGGCAGCCTATCAGGAAGGCAACGAGTTGGTCAGATACTGCCAAACCAAGCTGGCGGAAGTCGAACAAAAGCTGCAAGTATTGGACGCGGGCGAACTGAAGGAGCTGAACCTTGAACCTGGCGAATGAATTGAAAGCATGGCAGCAAAAAGCCCAAGCGCAGACCGAATTGCTGCTGGAGCGTTTCCTGCCGTCTGAAAAACAAGTGCCGCACACGCTGCACGAAGCCATGCGTTACGTTACCCTCGGCGGCGGCAAACGGCTGCGCCCGCTCTTGGTGCTCGCCGCGTCCGAATTGGGCGATGCCGACCAAAACGCCGTCGAACAAGCCATGGCGGCGATCGAAATGGTACACGTCTATTCCTTGGTTCACGACGACATGCCCGCCATGGACAACGACAGCCTGCGGCGCGGCAAACCGACCTGCCATGTGAAATATGACGAAGCCACCGCCCTCTTAGTCGGCGACGCGCTGCAAACCCAAGCCTTCGACGTATTGAGCCGTCCGACCGGACTGCCCGCCGAACGCCAAATCGCCATGTTGTCCACGCTTGCCAAAGCATCCGGCAGCCTCGGCATGGCGGGCGGACAAGCCATCGACCTTGCCAACGTCGGCAAAGCCATGAGCCAGGCGCAGTTGGAACAGATGCACAGCCTCAAAACCGGCGCCCTCATCCGCGCCGCCGTCGTATTGGGCGCGCTTGCCTGCCCCGATTTGGATTCAGACGACGTCCGCACCTTAGACAACTACGCCGCCAAACTCGGCTTGGCGTTCCAAGTCATCGACGACGTGTTGGATTGCGAAGCTGACACCGCCACCTTGGGCAAAACCGCCGGCAAAGACAGCGACAACGACAAACCGACCTACGTCAAACTGATGGGCCTGCAAGCCGCCCGCACCTATGCCGAAACCCTGACCGCCGAAGCCGCCGCCCTGCTCGAACCCTTCGGTGCAAAAGCCCTGCATTTGCGGCTCTTGGCGGAATTTGTTACTGCGCGGAAAAATTAGGGCTCCGGTAAACAACCTGACCGAAAAATGACTACCATGAACGATTTCGAACGCATTTACAACGACTGGCACGAGTTTGCCAAAAACCACGACACCGCCCGACTGATCGGTCTGTATGACGACAACGCCGTTTTCGAAAGCCCGCTCGTTCCCCTTATCATGCAGCGGCAAAGCGGCATTTTGCGCGACAAAGCCGACATCCTTGCTTTTTTAGAAGAAGGAACGCGCCGCCGACCGAATGAATTGGTACGCTGGTATCGCAACGGCACGCATTTCACGACGGGGGACACGCTGGTTTGGGAATACCCGCGCGAAACGCCCGACGGCGATCAAGTGGATATTTTGGAACTCATGCAGATTGCCGGTGGAAAAATCGTTCATCACCGCATTTACTGGGGCTGGTTCGGCACGCAGATGCTGATTCGTTCGGCACTGAACCGTGCGGCGGAATAATCCGCGAAAAGAAGAAGAGGTCGTCTGAAACCCGATTCAGGTTTTCAGACGACCTCTTTTTTACGTCAAACCGCTTATGCGCCGCGCTTTTCCAAAGCGGCTACGGCGGGTAACTCTTTGCCTTCCAAGAATTCGAGGAACGCGCCGCCGCCGGTGGAGATGTAGCCGATTTGGTCGGTAACGCCGAATTTGGCAATCGCCGCCAGCGTGTCGCCGCCGCCCGCAATCGAGAACGCTTTACTTTGGGCGATGGCTTCGGCAAGGGCTTTCGTGCCGCCTGCGAACTGGTCAAACTCAAACACGCCGACCGGGCCGTTCCACACCACCGTGCCGGCGGCTTTGAGCAGTTCGGCAAGCGCGGCGGCGGATTTCGGGCCGATGTCCAAAATCATATCGTCTTCGGCAACGTCGGCAATGTCTTTTACAACCGCTTCGGCATCGGCGGCAAAGGCTTTGGCAACGACGACATCGGTCGGCAGCGGTACGGAGCCGCCTTTAGCCGCCATTTTCGCCATGATTTTTTTGGATTCTTCCACCAAATCATGTTCCGCCAGCGATTTGCCGATGGCTTTGCCTTCCGCCAACAGGAAGGTGTTGGCGATACCGCCGCCGACGATGAGTTGGTCGACTTTGTCCGCCAGCGATTCGAGGATGGTCAGTTTGGTGGACACTTTGCTGCCGGCGACAATTGCCACCATCGGGCGCGCGGGCTGTTTCAGGGCTTTACTCAAAGCGTCGAGTTCGCCCGCCATCAATACGCCGGCGCAGGCAACGGGCGCGGCTTGAGCGACGGCTTCGGTCGAGGCTTGGGCGCGGTGGGCGGTACCGAACGCGTCGTTAACGAACACGTCGCACAAGGCGGCATAGGCTTTGCCCAGTTCCAAATCGTTTTTCTTCTCGCCTTTGTTGATGCGCACGTTTTGCAGCATGACGACATCGCCCGCGTTCAGGGCGGGTTTGTTTTCACGCCAGTCGTTCAATACTTTCACGTCTTTACCCAACAGGCTGCCCAAGTGCGCGGCAACGGGCGCAACGTCGTCTTCAGGATGAAACTCGCCTTCGGTCGGTCGGCCCAAGTGGGTCATCACGATAACGGATGCGCCGTTATCCAAGCAGTATTTGATGGACGCGAGCGAGGCGCGGATACGGGTGTCGTCGCTGATTTTGCCGTCTTTGAACGGCACGTTCATATCGGCGCGGATGAGGACGGTTTTGCCCTGCACGTTTTGTTCGGTCAGTTTCAGAAATGCCATGATGTATCCTTTGTGAAGGTTGGAAACGGAAATGGGAATGTTCTCAATTATCCGCGAACGGGGCGTATCGGTAAAGGCGGGATTTGCCTGCACTTGATTTGCGTCAGCGGCAGTGTCGATATAAGGTCGTCTGAAACTTTAAATCTCCTGTTTTCAGACGACTTTTTGCGATTCCGATTAATGAACATGAAATAGCTTATGATGATTGCCGAGATTAGGGATGACAAAATTCTATGACTTTAGCTTTATCGTGAAACCGACAGACAGTTGCCTGCTTTGTAATTTAAGAAGCGGGTTTTGTCCTTCCGAAATATTATTTATTCTGAATGTAATCATGATATTATCCCGTGCGGACGTCGGAAAAGCGGTGAAAATCTCGATACCGCAGCCTACTCGACAGGGTGTCCGAGAGCGTGTGCAAGTGATTTCGAGCCTTGCCCGGCGTCTGTTCCATACTTCTTTTCAGAAATTCGGCAATTTCTTTCTTGTTACCGATTCGGTACGGTAGCAAATAAATCTCGCCTGTCTCCCGTTTTCAGACGACCTTTATCATTGTGAAATCACTATATAATACCGTCCATTAAGTTCCCGATACGAGCCAGCCATGTCCGCATCCCAACCCACCATCGCCGCTATCGCCACCGCCCCCGGACGCGGCGGCGTCGGCGTCATCCGCCTTTCCGGCAAAAACCTGCTGCCTTTGGCACAAACCCTCAGCGGCGGCAAAACGCCCAAACCGCGCACCGCGCTTTACACCGACTTTCTCGGCGGCGACGGGCAGCCGATAGACAACGGCATCCTGCTCTACTTCGCCGCACCCGCCAGCTTTACCGGCGAAGACGTGATTGAATTGCAGGGGCACGGCGGTCCTGTGGTAATGGACATGCTGCTTTCGCGCTGCCTCGAACTGGGCGCGCGCATGGCGGAGCCGGGCGAATTTACCAAACGCGCCTTCCTCAACAACAAACTCGACCTTGCCCAAGCTGAAAGCGTCGCCGACCTCATCGACGCCTCCAGCAAATCCGCCGCACGCATGGCGTTGCGTTCGCTCAAAGGCGCGTTCTCCCAACACATACACGAGTTGGTGGACGACCTTATTACCCTGCGGATGTTGGTCGAAGCCACGCTCGACTTCCCCGAAGAAGACATTGACTTTCTCGAAGCCGCCGACGCGCGCGGCAAGCTCCAAGCCCTGCAAGGTCGTCTGAAAACCGTCCTTGCCAGCGCGGAACAAGGCGCGATTTTGCGCGAAGGCATGAACGTCGTCCTCGTCGGCGCACCCAACGTCGGCAAATCCAGCCTGCTCAACGCCTTGGCGGGTGACGACATCGCCATCGTAACCGACATCGCCGGCACCACCCGCGACACCGTGCGCGAACAAATCACCCTCGACGGCGTACCCGTCCACATCATCGACACCGCCGGTCTGCGCGAAACCGACGACGTGGTCGAACAAATCGGCATTGAGCGCAGCCGCAAAGCCGTCTCCGAAGCCGATGTCGCCCTGATTCTGATTGACCCGCGCGAAGGCGTGAACGCCAAAACCCAAGCCATTTTGAACAGCCTGCCCGCAGGTTTGAAAAAAATCGAAATCCACAACAAAGCCGACCTGACCGGCGAACCCGTCGCCGTCCGTTCAGACAGCCTCGCGCAAACCGGCGCAGACACCATCATCAGCCTGTCCGCCAAAACCGGCACAGGTCTCGATTTGCTCAAACACGCGCTGTTGCAGGAAGTCGGCTGGCAGGGCGAAAGCGAAAGCCTGTTCCTCGCCCGCAGCCGCCACCTCAACGCCTTGCACGAAGCCGAAGCCGAGCTGGAAAACGCCGCCCTCTGCGACAACAACCAAATCGAGCTTTTCGCCGAACACCTGCGCCTCGCCCAAAACGCGTGCAGCGAAATCACCGGCGAATTCACCGCCGACGATTTGCTGGGCGTGATTTTCTCGCGCTTCTGCATCGGCAAATAAGATTAAACCTTATCCATACGCGAAAGGTCGTCTGAAAACCAAGATTCAGGTTTCAAACGACCTTTTTACCCAACCCCTTAACGGAATCCTCATGATCAGCAGACTGACCGGCAAACTCATCGAGAAAAACCCGCCGCAAATCGTCATCGACGTCAACGGCGTCGGCTACGAAGCCGACGTATCCATGCAGACTTTCTACAACCTGCCCGCCTTGGGCGAAACCGTGCAGCTTTACACCCAGCTTGTCGTCCGCGAAGACGCGCATTTATTGTTCGGCTTTGCCACTGCCGACGAGCGGGCGACGTTCCGCCAGTTGGTCAAAGTCAGCGGCATCGGCGCGAAAACCGCGCTGGGCATACTCTCCGCCATGTCCGCCGACGAACTTGCCCGCGCGGTTGCCGACGAAGACATCAAACGCCTGTCCTCCGCGCCCGGCATCGGAAAAAAAACCGCCGAACGCATGGTTTTGGAACTGCGCGGCAAACTGGTTTCCCATGCCGCTATCGACGGACTTTTCGCCGCTGCGCCTGCCGCCGATGAAACAGACGACATTGTCAATACCCTGATTGCGTTGGGTTACAACGAACGCGAGGCAAAAGCCGCCATCAAAGGCATTCCCAAAGGTACGGAAGTTGGCGAAGGCGTGCGCTTGGCTTTGAAAAACCTGTTGAAATAGGTCGTCTGAAAACTTTGAGATTCGGGTTTTTGGAGAAACTCGTTCATACTCGTTTTCAGACGACCTTTTATTCAATCAACGCGGGTTTGGGATAACTCAAGTAGCATGGGCTTTGCCCACGAAATCCACCACTTAACCATTCAAGTCAGACAACAATCTATTTGCTTTCATCTCGTGGGTAGAACCCACGCTACGGATTGCTGCAACGGTAACTTATCCCTTCCTCCGTCCGGCGGGGGAAGGTTAGGATGGGGGTGGCTTTGTGGGTTTAGGTTAAATCAAATTCGTTCAGCTCTTAGAGCCACCCTCTCCCCAGCCCTCTCCCGCCGGACGGGAGATGGGGTAGGTTGCAGGTAAAAATTAAGGTCGTCTGAAAATTTTCAGACGACCTTAATTTTCTTCCGAACTATACTTCTTCTTTCGTTTCCCGAACGGTCAGCCAGTCCCAAAAGTTTTCGCTCCATTTGCCGATGCGGTAGAGGAAGAGGGCGTAGCTTTCTTGAAGCAGGAATTTGTTTTTTTCCTTGCTTTGGTCGAACCGCGTGGTCGGCGTGGCGGAGATGTAGGCTTCGATGTCGAGGTCGGAGGCGATTTCGAGGGCGCGGGCGAGGTGGTAGGGGTCGCTGACGATGATAATGCTTTCGATGCCTTCGGCGCGCAGTATCGGACGGATGTTGCGGATGTTTTCGTAGGTGTTGCGCGAGGTGTTTTCAAAGATGATGTTGTGCGCGGGTATGCCTTGTTTGAGGGCGTAACGCCGTCCAACTTCAGCTTCGGTCATGTAGCCTTTTTTGGATGTGCCGCCGGTGAAGACGATTTTTTCAACGCGGTGGCTTTGGTAGAGGGTGATGGCGTGGTTGATGCGTTCGCGGAAAACGGGCGAGGGTCGTTTGTCCCATGCGGCGGCACCGAGCACGAGGGCGGCATCGGCGCGGACATGACCGGGCAGGGGCTGCGAGCCGGTGTGGTACACCTGCCATGCGCCCTCGCCGAATATGCCGAGTACCAGCAGGATACTCAGGCCTATGCCGCGAAAAAGGTAGTAGCGCAAGCCGTTGCGGCTGCGGAACAGGGAAATCATGTAGGGACGACCTTCCCGCGCTTCAGTCCAACAGGGCTTCGATGTTTTCGAGCGGTCTGCCGATGGCGGCTTTGTCCTGTGTGGTCAGGATGGGGCGTTCGAGCAGGGCAGGGTGGGCGGCAATGGCTTCGAGCAGGGCTTGGTTGTCGAGGTCGGGCTTGTCCAAACCGAGTTCTTTGTACAAGTCGTCTTTGACGCGCATCATGCCGCGTACGGACTCCAAGCCCAGCTTGGCGAAGATGTCTTGCAGTGCCGCCAAATCAGGCGGGGTGTCGAGGTATTTGACGACTTCGGCTTTGATGCCGCGCGCTTCGAGCAGGTCGAAAGCGGCGCGCGATTTGCTGCAACGGGGATTGTGGTAGAGCGTGAATTCAGACGACATAGCGTTCTCCGATGTTTTAGATTTTGCTGATGGGCTTTATTATCGGCTGCATTGGAGATTTCCTCAACTTATCCCGCCGATAATCTTCATTTTCGACCGCTAAAATCCAACATCTTCATTTTCTCCATAGACAGCACGCTGAAAGGGGTTACAATGCCATCAATCTGATTGATGCAAAGGATGGAACTTATGAAAAAATTATTGCTTGCCTCTGTTTTGATGACTGCAGCTCTGTCTGCCCCTGCGTTTGCCGCCGATCCGCTGGCAGGCTGGAACGACAACAAACCGCAAAGCCTGCAATCGCTCAAAGCCCCCGTGCGCGTGGTGAACCTGTGGGCGACCTGGTGCGGTCCGTGCCGTAAGGAAATGCCCGCCATGTCCGCTTGGTACAAAGCGCAGAAAAAAGGCAGCGTCGATATGGTCGGTATCGCGTTGGATACTTCCGACAACATCGGCAAATTCCTGAAACAAACCCCCGTCAGCTATCATGTTTGGCGCTATACCGGCGCGGATAGCCGCAATTTCATGAAGTCTTACGGCAACAACGTCGGCGTATTGCCGTTCACCGTCGTCGAAGCTCCGAAGTGCGGCTACAAACAAACCATCACTGGCGAAGTCAACGAAAAAAGCCTGACCGCCGCCGTCAATGCGGCTAAAGAGAAATGTAAATAAGTCGGGCTGAAACCGATGTGGAAGGTCGTCTGAAAACGGATACGGCGGGTTTGATTGAAACGCCGAAATCCTTTTCAGACGACTTTTCGACATGTGGATAAGTATTTAAGCATTTTGCAAACGCGACAATCACACCTGTAATATTGTGTTGTAAAGCCGTCAGTCCGACGCTTTGCCTGCTGCCGTCCATATCCGGGCAAACTATCAAAAAAACGCCGAAATCTTTATAATTCGGCACATATCCTATTTTTCAGACGACCTATCTCCGATAGCGCATCCTTTTGTGGATTAACTGTGGATAAGTTTGTCCTGACCCCTTTCTAGGAATACCTTATGATCCGTTTCGAACAAGTTTCCAAAACCTATCCCGGCGGTTTTGAAGCCCTGAAAAACGTCAGCTTCCAAATCAAAAAAGGCGAAATGATATTTATCGCCGGCCACTCCGGCTCCGGCAAGTCCACCATCCTCAAGCTGATTTCCGGTATTACCAAACCCAGCAAAGGCAAAGTGTGGTTCAACAACCAAGACTTGGGCGAATTGAGCGACAACCAAATCGGCTTCATGCGCCAACATATCGGCATCGTGTTCCAAGACCACAAAATCCTCTATGACCGCAACGTCCTGCAAAACGTCATCCTGCCGCTGCGGATTATCGGTTATCAGCCGCGTAAAGCCGAAGAGCGCGCCCGCATCGCCATTGAAAAAGTCGGCTTGAAAGGTCGTGAATTGGACGATCCCGTAACCCTCTCAGGCGGCGAACAGCAACGCCTGTGTATCGCCCGCGCCGTTGTCCACCAACCCAGCCTCCTGATTGCCGATGAACCCTCCGCCAACCTCGACCGCGCCTACGCGCTCGACATCATGGAATTGTTCAAAACCTTCCACGAAGCAGGAACCACCGTCATCGTCGCCGCCCATGACGAAACCCTCATGGCAGACTACGGCCACCGCATCCTGCGCCTCTCGAAAGGACGACTCGCATGAGCATCATCCACTACGTCTCGCTGCACGTCGAATCCGCGCGTACTGCGCTCAAACAACTCCTGCGCCAACCCGTCGGCACGCTGCTCACCCTCCTGATGCTCGCCGTCGCCATGACCCTGCCGCTTTTCATGTATTTGGCCATCCAAAGCGGACAAAGCGTGTTAGGCAAGCTCAACGAGTCGCCGCAAATCACGCTCTATATGGAAACCGACGCTTCCAAAGCCGACAGCGATACCGTCCGCAACCTGTTGGAACGCGATGCCCGCCTCAACAAAATCCGTTTCATCAGCAAGCAGGAAGGCTTGGAAGAGCTACAATCCAACCTCGACCAAAACCTTGTTTCCATGCTCGACGGCAACCCCTTGCCCGACGCATTTATCGTAACGCCCGATCCCGCTACACCGCCCGCACAAATGCAGGCGATTTATCAGGATATGGTCAAGCTGCCCATGGTCGAATCCGCCACCATGGATACTGAGTGGGTGCAAACGCTGTATCAAATCAACGAGTTCATCCGCAAAATTTTATGGTTTCTGTCACTGACGCTGGGTATGGCGTTCGTCCTTGTCGCGCACAACACCATCCGTCTGCAAATCCTGAGCCGCAAAGAAGAAATCGAAATCACCAAGCTGCTCGGTGCGCCCGCATCGTTTATCCGCCGTCCTTTCCTTTACCAAGCCATGTGGCAGAGCATCTTTTCTGCCGCTGTCAGCTTGGGACTGTGCGGCTGGTTGCTTTCCGCTGTGCGTCCGTTGGTCGATGCCATCTTCAAACCCTACGGACTCAATATCGGCTGGCGTTTCTTCCATTTCAGCGAAGTTTCACTGGTGTTCGGCTTCGTCATCGCCTTAGGCATCTTCGGCGCATGGCTTGCCACCACGCAACATTTGTTGGGCTTTAGAGCCAAGAAATAAAATCATTGGATTGAAGTAAAGGCAAAAGGTCGTCTGAAACCTTGTTTTAGGGTTTCAGACGACCTTTTGCTACAATAAGGCTTTTCCGTTTTGCAAGGCATTCCCATGAGCAAATCCGCCGTTTCCCCGATGATGCAGCAGTATCTCGCCATCAAATCGCAGCACGCCGACAAGCTGGTGTTTTACCGCATGGGCGATTTTTACGAGCTGTTTTTGGATGACGCGGTGGAAGCGGCGAAGCTGTTGGACATCACCCTGACCACGCGCGGGCAGATGGACGGCGTGCCGATTAAGATGGCGGGCGTGCCGTTTCACGCGGCGGAGCAGTATCTGGCGCGGCTGGTGAAGATGGGCAAAAGCGTGGCAGTGTGCGAGCAGGTGGGCGAAGTCGGCGCGGGCAAAGGGCCGGTGGAGCGCAAAGTCGTGCGCATCGTTACGCCCGGCACGCTGACCGACGCGGCGTTTTTGGAAGACAAGGAAACCAACCGCATCGCGGCGGTGAACGCGGATAAAAAACACGTCGCCATCGCGTGGGCATCTTTGCAAAGCGGCGAATTCAAAACCAAGCTGACGACGGCGGACAAACTCGCCGACGAGCTGGCGCGTTTGCAGGCGGCGGAAATCCTGTTGCCCGAAGGCAAAAGCCTGCCTAATGGTTTTCAGACGACCTCTGCCAACATCACGCGCCTGAACTCGTGGCAGTTTGCCGCCGACGCGGGCGCGAAATTGTTGACCGAATACTTCGGCTGCCAAGACCTGCACGGCTTCGGTTTGGACGGCAAGGAACACGAAGCCGCCGTCGGCGCGGCGGGCGCGCTGTTGAACTACATCCGCCTGACGCAAAACCTGATGCCGCAACACTTAGACGGCATTTCGCTCGAAACCGACAGCCAATATATCGGCATGGACGCCGCCACGCGCCGCAATCTCGAAATCACGCAAACCCTCTCCGGCAAAAAATCGCCGACCCTGTTTTCCATACTCGACGGCTGCGCCACCCACATGGGCAGCCGCCTCTTGGCACTCTGGCTGCACCACCCCCTACGCAGCCGCGCCCACATCCGCGCCCGTCAAGAAGCCGTTGCCGCGCTGGGTTCACAATACGAAACCCTGCAAGGTCGTCTGAAAAACATCGCGGACATCGAACGCATCGCCGCCCGCATCGCCGTCGGCAACGCCCGCCCGCGCGACCTCGCCGCCCTGCGCGACAGCCTGTTTGCCCTGTCCGAAATCGAATTGTCCGCCGAGGGCAGCAGTCTCTTAGAAACCCTCAAAGCCGTTTTCCCCGAAACCCTGCCCGTCGCCGAAACCCTCAAAGCCGCTGTGATGCCCGAACCCGCCGTCTGGCTCAAAGACGGCGGCGTCATCAACCAAGGCTATTGCGCAGAACTCGACGAGTTGCGCCACATCCAAAACCACGGCGACGAATTCCTGCTCGACCTCGAAGCGCGCGAACGCGAACGCACCGGCCTTTCCACCCTCAAAGTCGAGTTCAACCGCGTCCACGGCTTCTACATCGAGCTATCCAAAGTCCAGGCCGAACAAGCCCCCGCCGACTACCAACGCCGCCAGACCCTGAAAAACGCTGAACGCTTCATCACCCCCGAACTCAAAACCTTCGAAGACAAAGTCCTGACCGCGCAAGAGCAGGCATTGGCATTGGAAAAACGCCTGTTTGAAGCCCTCCTCAAAGACATTCAGACGACCCTTCCCCAGCTTCAAAAAGCCGCCAAAGCCGCCGCTGCGCTGGACGTACTCTCCACCTTCGCCGCCACTGCTGCCGAACGCGGCTTCGTCTGCCCCGAGTTCGCCGACTACTCCGTCATCCATATCGAAAACGGCCGCCATCCCGTCGTCGAGCAGCAAGTGCGCCACTTCACCGCCAACCACACCCGTCTCGACCACAAACACCGCCTCATGCTCCTGACCGGCCCCAACATGGGCGGCAAATCCACCTACATGCGCCAAGTCGCCCACATCGTCCTCATGGCGCACACCGGCAGCTTCGTCCCCGCCGACGCCGCCCAAATCGGCCCCATCGACCAAATCTTCACCCGCATCGGCGCCTCCGACGACCTCGCCTCCAACCGCTCCACCTTCATGGTCGAAATGAGCGAAACCGCCTACATCCTCCACCACGCCACCGACCAATCCCTCGTCCTCATGGACGAAGTCGGACGCGGCACCTCCACCTTCGACGGCCTCGCCCTCGCACACGCCATCGCCGAACACCTGCTGCAAAAAAACAAATCCTTCAGCCTCTTCGCCACCCATTATTTCGAACTGACCAAACTGCCCGAAGCCCACGCAACGGCAGTCAACATGCACCTTTCCGCACTCGAACAAGGACAAGATATCGTCTTCCTCCACCACATCGAACCCGGCCCCGCCAGCAAAAGCTACGGCATCGCCGTCGCCAAACTCGCCGGCCTGCCCAACCGCGCCCTCAAAGCCGCCCAAAAACATCTGGACGAACTCGAAGCCCAAGCCGCCGCCGTCCGCCCGCAGTTGGACATCTTCAGTACCTTGTCGTCTGAAAACGAATACAGCGGGTTTAGCCAAGACGAAACAGCGGACACTGAAGCCCAAACTGCCGCAAACCAAGAAACCAACCCCGCCCACAACGCACTCGCCGAAGCCCTAAACCAAATCCGCCCCGACGACCTCACCCCCCGCGAAGCTCTAGACGCACTGTATCGCCTTAAGCAGATTGCCGAAGGCGGGGAGTAAGCGCGTTGGTTTATATAAAACAAGGACCTTGGATTCGGATTTCAAGTGCAACACTAGTGTATCAGTGGTTTGAACAGATTCAAGAATAAAACACTTGGCGT
>NZ_CEXQBZ010000002.1:0-20468 GCF_982712965.1 Neisseria flava
TTCTTAAGTCCGCAGAGTATGCCATGGTTAAACCTTCAAAGTTGAGTATTGTACTATTTTGTTTTTAATTGACTATAAAACGGACTCATTTTAGTTAAATCCATAAAGGTCGTCTGAAAGATATAATCTGAAAGATATAAATGGCTTTCAGACGACCTTAGATATAGGAAATTGTCACGTTGTTTAGACTTTTTTCTGCCTCGGACAGCTTTTGTTTTTGCTTAAATGTTTCTTTAAATAACTATCCAGCGTTGTCAAGAACAGAGCGTATTTCCTACGTCTATCGACATTCTTGATAATACCGAATCATTTCCCAACCAGATTTTCAAACAAAGGCCGAAAGTGTAACAGTGCTGTTAATTTCTACAACACACGTGGATAACAAAAAACCGAACGGGATACCCGTTC
Source organism: Neisseria flava (assembly GCF_982712965.1). NCBI lineage: Bacteria > Pseudomonadati > Pseudomonadota > Betaproteobacteria > Neisseriales > Neisseriaceae > Neisseria > Neisseria flava. The sequence continues at coordinate 409 of NZ_CEXQBZ010000002.1, forward strand.
GGTTTCATAAAGGCAACAATTATTGAACTTTAATTTCTACATCAACACCGGCTGGCAAGTCCAGTTTCATCAGTGCATCGGTAGTTTTGTCAGTCCAGTCCACGATGTCCATCAGGCGCAAGTGGGTGCGGATTTCCAATTGTTCACGAGAAGTTTTGTTCACGTGTGGAGAACGCAGAATGTTGAAACGCTCGATTTTAGTCGGCAACGGAATCGGACCTTTTACAACGGCGCCGGTACGTTTTGCAGTTTCAACGATTTCTTGAGCAGAACGGTCAATCAGGCTGTAATCATAAGCTTTCAGGCGGATACGGATTTTTTGGTTTGCCATTTATCGATATCCTTCAATTAAGCAATGATAGAAGAAACCACACCCGCACCTACGGTACGGCCACCTTCGCGAATCGCAAAGCGCAGACCTTCTTCCATAGCGATCGGTGCAATCAGTTCTACAGTGATGGCTACGTTCTCACCAGGCATAACCATTTCTACACCTTCTTCCAAAGTAACCGCGCCGGTTACGTCGGTAGTACGGAAGTAGAATTGAGGACGGTAGTTAGCGAAGAACGGAGTATGACGACCACCCTCTTCTTTGCTCAATACGTAAACTTCTGCTTTGAATTTAGTGTGAGGAGTGATGGTACCCGGTTTAGCCAATACTTGACCGCGTTCCACTTCTTCACGTTTGGTACCGCGCAGCAATACGCCTACGTTGTCACCTGCTTGACCTTCGTCCAGCAGTTTGCGGAACATTTCAACACCGGTACAAGTGGTTTTTTGGGTTTCTTTCAGACCTACGATTTCGATCTCGTCACCAACGTGGATGACACCGCGCTCTACACGGCCGGTTACTACTGTACCACGACCTGAGATAGAGAATACGTCTTCGATAGGCAACAAGAACGGTTTGTCCACGGCACGCTCAGGAGTCGGGATGTAGCTGTCCAATGCGGCAGCCAGTTCGAAGATTTTTTCTTCGTAAGCGGCGTCGCCTTCCAAGGCTTTCAGTGCAGAACCTTGTACGATCGGGCAGTCGTCACCTGGGAAGTCGTAGCTTGACAGCAAGTCACGGATTTCCATTTCAACCAGCTCCAACAGCTCGGCATCATCAACCATGTCGCATTTGTTCATGAACACGATGATGTAAGGTACGCCTACTTGGCGAGCCAATAGGATGTGTTCGCGGGTTTGCGGCATAGGACCATCAGCAGCGGAACATACCAAGATCGCGCCGTCCATTTGTGCGGCACCAGTAATCATGTTTTTAACGTAGTCGGCGTGACCCGGGCAGTCTACGTGTGCGTAGTGGCGGGTTTCGGTTTCGTATTCTACGTGTGAGGTATTAATGGTAATACCGCGGGCTTTTTCTTCGGGAGCGTTGTCGATTTGGTCGTAAGCTTTTGCAGCACCACCAAATTTTTTAGCCAAAATAGTAGTCAAAGCAGCAGTCAGAGTGGTTTTACCATGGTCAACGTGACCAATGGTGCCAACGTTTACGTGCGGTTTGCTACGTTCAAATTTTTCCTTTGCCATGGCAAATTTCCTATCTTTAAAATACTGAGAAAATGGTATTTGGTGCCCATGGGCAGATTTGAACTGCCGGCCTCTCCCTTACCAAGGGAGTGCTCTACCCCTGAGCTACATGGGCCAATAGACTATTGGAGCGGGTGAAGGGAATCGAACCCTCACCGTAAGCTTGGAAGGCTTCTGCTCTACCATTGAGCTACACCCGCAGACTTACTGCATCAATGCTCCAACACATTGGAATTTGGTGGTGGGAGAAGGATTCGAACCTTCGAAGCTCTCGCAACAGATTTACAGTCTGCCCCCTTTGACCGCTCGGGAATCCCACCAAAAGAGAACGCAAGTTTATTCGTGACTCAGATTTTCGTCAAGTTCTTTTTTAATTTTGTTTTCTTAAAATCACTCAATTTATTGCTTTAAAAAAGAATTTATTTGAACTGAATGATTTTTTCGTATTTTGCCATCAGCTCTTCGTGTGTTTCCGGATGCTCTTCATCAATCAGGATGCAGTCCACGGGACATACCTGCTGACATTGCGGCTCATCGTAATGGCCTACGCACTGCGTACACAAATTAGGGTTGATTTCGTAAATTTCCTCGCCTTGCGAGATGGCGTCATTGGGGCACTCCGGCTCGCAAACGTCACAGTTAATGCACTCATCTGTAATAAAGAGCGACATTTCTTTTCCTTTTTCATTTAAATTATCAAAACCGATTGGGCGCGGATTATAGCACAAACGCGTCAAAAACAATCCGTTTAGGCGAATGTTTACACCCTGGTAATGATTCTCAAATCTCTTACTATTCAGCTACTTGGACAAACTGCAAGAGCACAAAACTGCTCTTACCCGCCCGTCCTTCGCGATAAGGCTCCAGCCACTCGGGGAAATCGGGCAGCTCCCCTGCTTCAATATAGACCATTGCCCCGTTTTTCAAGCTGTTTTTCAAAGAAGCAAACAAATTTTCCCAATCCTGCCACGCAAACGGCGGATCCAAAAAGACCACATCAAACTTTTCAGACGACCTCTGCAGATACGCAAGGCCATCGGTATTGAGGATTTCCAGTTTATCCAAACCCAATGCTCTGGCGTTTTGCCGCAGCATATCGGCAGTTTTGCGATTATTATCTGCCAGCACCACCCTCTTCGCGTTACGGGACGCGGCCTCAAATCCCAACGCGCCGCTTCCAGCAAACAAATCCAACGCATTCATACCGGTCAAATCCTGACCCAGCCAATTGAAAAGTTTTTCGCGGACACTGTCAGGCGTTGGACGCAGACCGTCCGCATCTGCAAAAACCAGTTTCCGTCCCCTGCATTGCCCGCCGATGATGCGGACTTGATTTGAATGTTTGCTGTGTTTGCTCATGATTAAAACGAATCGTCCAACAGTTTCAGACGACCTCTAAAGAATGACAAAGCAGCCATTATACCGCAGCGTTTTTTTCATTTAAGGCCGCATGAAAACAAATCGGCGCATCGTGAAATTTTATTTTTTATAATGGTAAACTTACAAAATTTTATAAATCATAAAATATTTTCTCAAATAAAAAGGTTGCTTACGTCCACCATTAGAACTTTCCCACCGTTTTTTCAGTCTATTGGCCATAATACTTAATGAAAATATGGATGGCTGACAATGCCGCTTTGGAAAATTATTTTGGGTGTTTATATCGGCGGCGTGATTGCCTTCACCGCCCACGCCCATTTCTTTGACGAATATTACCGCCACTTGGGATTGATTCCGAACTTGGGACGCGGTCTGCTTTGGTTCGTCTTTTGCCTGCCCTTGATCGGCAAAACCGTTGCTCTGATAGTCAGTTTATTCTTTCTTGCCACACTGGTTTTTGCAAGGCGTTAAATCCTTTCTTAATAAGACTGAAAAGGTCGTCTGAAAATTTTTCAGACGACCTTTTCAGTTTGAGTTTGACGACATGAAATACTGAACTATGTTTCACCATGTAAAGTGCATTTTAAACTTAAACTAGATAAATTACATTTACTTATTTATAATGAGTATCTCTCTGTGAAATATTTATATAAGGTTATTATCATGTCAGACCTGAATCTCAGTAACAGTATATTCCAAGGTTACAACGACAAACATGGTTTAATGATTTGTGGGTATGAATGGGGTTGGAGTAAAGCCGATGAGGCTGCTTATGTAGCAGGTGAATACAAACTCCCTGAAAACAAAATCGACCATACATTTGCCAATAAATCCCTCTATTATGGTGAGCAGGCAAAAAAGTGGCGTTACGACAATACGATAAAAAACTGGTTTGAAATGTGGGGACACCCCTTAGACGAAAATGGATTGGGCGGTGCATTTGAAAAATCCCTGGTTCAAACCAACTGGGCAGCCACTCAGGGCAACAAAATCGACAATCCAAACAAATTTCTCCAACCTGAACACGTCGATAATTTTCTCTACCACATTGAGAAACTACGCCCTAAATTGATTCTCTTCATGGGAAGCAACCTGACAAATTATCTTAATTGCGCAAATGTATTGCCGCGCTTCGAGCAGCTTGTCGGAAAACAAACTCAACCGCTACGAGTAGTACAAAAAGATTTTAGCGGTACACGTTTCAAAATCAGATTCCAATCGTTTGAAAATTGCGAAGTCGTCTGCCTGCCCCACCCTAGTGCCAGCCGCGGTCTATCTTACGATTACATAGCCTTATTTGAACCAGAAATGAACCGTATTTTATCGGACTTTAAAACGACACGCGGATTTAAATAAAACAATCACAGAACAGCAAAGGTCGTCTGAAATTTTTTCAGACGACCTTTTCTCTTTAAACCAACCTACTTTCATCATTCTTTCGGTGCAGGCGGTTCAATCTGTTCTTTCCAGCCGCATTCTTTTTGCGGACAGACTTTTTCCACGCCCCAGCGTTTGGTGGTTTTGATGGTCAAGACCGGCCAATGGCAGTTCGGGCATTCTTCGGCAACGGGCGGGTTCCAAGTGGCGTAGTTGCAGTCGGGATAGGTGCTGCAACTGTAAAACAGTTTGCCGTAGCGGGATTTGCGCTCGACGAGGTTGCCTTTTTTGCATTGCGGGCATTGGACGCCGGTATCTTTGGGTTTTTCCAGCGGCTCGACGTGCTTGCATTTGGGGTAGTTTGCGCAGCCGATGAATTTGCTGCCGGTACGGCTGTATTTGTACACCAGCCGTCCGCCGCATTTGGGGCATTCGCGCCCATCAAGTTCGGCTTGTTCTGCTTCGGCTTTGGCGATGCGCTCGGCGGCTTCTTCGGCGGTTTCGTTGACGTTGCGCGTGTAGCTGCACTCGGGATAGCCGGCGCAGGCGACGAAGCGGCCCATTTTGCCGAACTTGATTTGCAGTTTGTGTTCGCCGCATTTCGGACAGGTTTCGTCGAGTTCCTGCGTGGTGAATTTGGCGCGTTCGATGCCTTCTTTTTCTTCCACTTGCTTGATGAACGGTTTCCAGAATTTGTCCATCACAGGAATCCAGCGGCGTTTGCCGTCGGCGATTTCGTCGAGCTGGTCTTCGAGTTTGGCGGTGAAGTGATAGTCGACGTATTGGGCGAAGTGTTCGGTCAGGAATTTGTTGACGATGTCGCCTGTATCGGTGGGCATGAAGCGTTTTTGCTCAAGGGTAACGTATTCGCGGTCTTTGAGCGTGGAGATGATGCTGGCGTAGGTCGAGGGGCGGCCGATGCCGTATTCTTCGAGGGCTTTAACCAGCGTGGCTTCGTTGTAGCGCGGCGGCGGGGTGGTAAAGTGTTGCTCGCCGTAGAGTTTGTCCACGGGCAATTTGTCGCCTTCGCTCATTTCGGGCAGTTTTTTGCTGTCTTCGCCTTCTTCATCGTCGCTGCTTTCTTCGTAAACGCTGAGGAAGCCTGCGAAGGTTTGCACTTGTCCGGTTACGCGGAATACGCCTTTGCCGACGGTAATATCGACGGTGGTTTGGTCGAATTTGGCGGGCGTCATCTGACAGGCGACGGTACGCTGCCAAATCATTTGATAGAGTTTGAACTGGTCTGCACTCAGGAAGGGTTTGACGCTTTCGGGCGTGCGGTACACGGAAGTCGGACGGATGGCTTCGTGCGCTTCTTGGGCGTTTTTGGATTTGGTTTTGTATTGTTTGGCGGCACTCGGCAGATATTCTTTGCCGATTTTGTTTTCGATGTAATGGCGGATTTCGGTTAACGCTTCGTCAGCCAAGTTCACGCTGTCGGTACGCATATAGGTAATCAGACCGATGGCGCCCTGCCCCACGTCTATACCTTCGTAAAGCTGCTGGGCGGTACGCATGGTGCGGTCGGTGGTGAAGCCGAGTTTGCGCACGGCATCCTGCTGCATGGTGGATGTGGTGAACGGCGCGGCGGGATTGCGGTTGCGCTTTTTCTTTTCGATGGCGGTAACGACGGCCTCTTTGCCTTCAAGTTCTTTCAACACGTCGGCTTGCGCGGCTTCGTTTGGCAGGTCGAATTGTTCGAGTTTCGCCCCGTTGTATTGGGCGAGTTTGGCGGTGAACTTGCTGCGGCCTTTGTGGCTGTCGAGATGCACCGTCCAATATTCCTGCGCTTCAAACGCGCGGATTTCGTTTTCGCGTTCGCAAATCAAACGCAAGGCGGGACTTTGCACACGGCCTGCGCTCAAGCCGCGGCGGATTTTTTTCCACAACAATGGCGAGAGGTTGAAACCGACCAGATAGTCCAAAGCGCGGCGGGCTTGTTGCGCATCGACCAAATCCATTTCGATTTCGCGCGGATTGGCGACGGCATCGAGCACGGCATTTTTGGTGATTTCGTGGAACACGACACGCTGTGGCTTGATGTTTTTCAGGCCGCGTTTGGATTTGAGGATTTCAAAAAGGTGCCAGGAAATCGCTTCGCCTTCCCTATCCGGGTCGGTTGCGAGGTAGATGTTTTCGGCTTCTTTAGCTCCGGCAACAATCGCATCGACGTGTTTGGCGTTGCGTTTGATCAGCTCGTATTTCATGGCGAAGTCGTGTTCGGGATCGACGGCACCGTTTTTGGGGACGAGGTCGCGGACGTGGCCGTAGGAGGCCAAAATTTCGAAATCGCCGCCAAGGTATTTTTTCAGGGTTTTGGCTTTGGACGGTGATTCGACGATTAAGAGGTTTTTCGCCATTGTTTGTTCTCTTTTAATGTATTGGATGATGCGTTTCAGACGACCTTTCTGAACAAGCTGCGTCAAAAGGTCGTCTGAAAAGGTTTAATGCATGGTCGCTTTGCCGTTGAGCGCGCCCATCAGGTCGTCGCCGATTAAGACGGGCAATTCGCTTTTGTGCGCCCACAATAAGAGCAACACCAGCACTTTCGCCGTATCGAGTGTGATTTCTTCGGGCGGGATGTGCATCAGGGCGTGGATGACGATTTCGCGCTGCTCGTAAGTGATGGCGCGTTCGGCAACCAGATACTGCATCAGCCCCATGACTTCCTGCGGCAGGTTTTCCACTTCCTCGTTGCAATACACGCGCAGGGCATGGCTGTCGAACGGCGCGGCGGCGAATTCGGACGTATTGAACAACACTTCCATCATCATCAGCGTATTGCCGATTTCCGTTACGTCAAAACCCGCATCTTCCAACAGGCGGCCCAAATCCTCCGGCGGCGGGCAGTTGTCGAAATCTTGGAAGTGTTCGATGAGATAGGCGATGACTTCTGTCATGCTGGTTCCTTAATGAATGAATCAATTATGCTTTTATGCGCTGATAGCGTCCGCCCGGCAAGGCGGCGACGATGCCGTCGAGTTCGTATTCCAGCAGTCGAGCGTAAACGTCTGCCGCCGCCCATGCGGTTTGCTGCGCCAATATATCGGGATGAACGGGGTCGTAACCCATGGCGTCCAGCAGCCCGTCTTCCGCTGTCGGCGCGGCAACCGTATTGGCTTGCGCCGGCTGTTTTCGGACATGAAGGTCGTCTGAAAACGGTAAAACAGGTTCAGACGACGTCTCTCTGACGGCAGTGCGTTTTTCCGTTTTTTTGTTTTTCTTATTTATAGAATATGATGGAACTGCCGCATTTTGCAATAGCCCCGGACATTCGTGAAGGATGTCGTCCAAACATTCCACCAATTTCGCGCCGTCTTTAATCAGCTTGTGACAGCCTTTGCTGTGCGGATTGTCTATCGAACCGGGTACCGCCATCACCTCCCGCCCCATCTCCGCCGCCAGCTTGGCGGTAATCAGTGAACCGGATTCCAAGGCGGCCTCGACCACCAGCGTAACCTGCGACAATGCAGCGATCAGGCGGTTGCGGCGCGGGAAGTTGCCCGCAAAAGGCCGCGTATCCAAAGGAAACTCGCTGACGATCAACCCTTTTTCGGCGATTTCATAGGCAAGGTTTTTATTGGACGGCGGATAAATGCGGTCTATGCCCGTTCCCCAGACGGCGATGGTACTGCCGCCCGCCTGTAACGCGCCTTGATGGGCGGCGGTGTCTATACCCGAAGCCATACCCGACACGACAGGAATATCCTTTTCGCTCAACGCCCTACCAAAATCTTTGGCAATCCGCATCGCCTGCGGCGTGGCATGGCGGCTGCCGACGATGGCGGCGGAAGGTTTGTGCAGCAGTTGCACGTTGCCGCGCAAAAACAAAACCGGCGGCGCGGTAATGCCCTGCGTCAGCATTTCGGGAAAATCATCATCTTGCAGCAGCAACAAACGGCAGCCGTCCTGCGTTTCCCATTGCAACGCCGCTTCCGCAGCCTTTTGCGCCAACGCCCGTTTTTCGCCGTTGCGCCAAGATTCGGCTGCCTGCTTGTGGCGCACCACCGCGGCTATTTGTTCCGCCGGAGCATCCAGCGCGGCTTTCGCGCTGCCGAAACGTTGCAGCAGGAGCAAGAAGCCCTCCGCGCCGACATAAGGCGTAAACGCCAGTTGCAGCCAGGCAAGGCGGTCATTTTCCGTCATCAATTGTGTCCCCTTGTTGTTTTCAGACGACCTTTGTTCGTGAGGTCGTCTGAAAACGGATAAATGTCAGTATTTAAAGATAAAACCGGCGAACTTTAAACCGATACGGCGTTCCCGCGCCAGCTTCCGGTTTCCTGTCCGTTCACCGCCATGCGGATGCTGCTGAACAGCCGGCAGCCCGTTAGTAACTTTTGTAATATTTTTATATTCTACACGATACGGTAGAAATATCTGTTATTCAAATGATTGTCGCACGCAGCCGTGATTCCTTCTCCCGCCTGCACGGGAATGGCGCATTCAATAAATGAACCGGATTTGCATCAGTGGGTTGGATACGGCAAAAGCGGTCGAGTTGATGGCAAACAAGGTCGTCTGAAAACATACCGCGGCGTGCCATATGCTTTCAGACGACCTTTTATCCTACTGCCGCCCTACTCTTCTGCTTTTTCCGCTGCGCTGCGGCGGGAAACGCTGATGCCTAATTGTTTGAGTTTGCGGTAAAGGTGCGTGCGCTCCAAGCCGACTTTTTGGGCGACGCGACTCATGTTTTGCCCTTCTTGGGCGATGTGGTATTCGAAATAGCGGCGTTCCAACTCTTCACGCAGTTCGCGCAAAGGCATGTTGAAGTTGAAACCGCCGACGATTTCGGTAGCAACCGTTGCCCGTTTTTGTCCCAATGCGGCAACGACCGCCTGCTCGTGGACTTCTTGTCCGTCCGCTTCCAGCATCAGGTTTTTCACGACGCTGCGGAGTTGGTCGAAATTGCCCGGCCAGTTGTATTGGCAGAGGACAGTCAGCGAGCCGTTGCTGAATTTGACGGGCTGGATTTTTTCACTGTCCGCCAATTCGGTCATGACTTGGTTGACCAAGAAGGCGATGTCTTCGGATTGGCTGCGCAACGGCGGGATGCTGATGACGTTGCCGGAGAGCAGTTCGGACAACTTGGCATCGGCAATGGCGTCTGCCGGGCTTTCATCGGCGGCATGGCTGCCGGCGACAATGACACGCACGTTGTAACGGTCTGCCTTACCGAGGATGAAGCTGATGCCGTTTTGGATGTTTTTGCTGTACTGCGCGGCATCACCGAGATAGAGCGTGCCGCCCGATGCTTTTTGCAGCAACTCTAAAGGCGCGTCCGCGATGAGTTCGACGCGGCTGAGTTCGACCCAAGGTGTGCCGCTTTTGTGGAAATAGCGGGCAACGATTTCAAACGGCGAACCGGTTTCGCCGCTGAGCAGCACGGGACCGCTTTTTTTCACGGCAGGCTCGAGCTGCTGTTTGAATTCCTGAATGGCGGGGCTGTTGCCGAGCTTATCGAAGGACAAGCCCGCCGCCATCTGCATTTCGCCGTGTTTGAGGGCGCGGTCGACGGTAGAGAGCAGCTTTTGCAGGGCAACCGGTTTTTCCAAAAAGTCGAGCGCGCCGATTTTGGTGGCTTCGACGGCGGTGTCGATGCTGGCGTGTCCGCTCATCATCACCACGGGCATATTGAGCTGCCCGTTTTTCGCCCACTCTTTGAGCAGGGTGATGCCGTCGCAGTCGGGCATCCAGATGTCCAACAACACCATGGCGGGACGGGTTTGGTGGCGCAGTTGGCGCGCCTCTTCGGCGTTCTCCGCCAAAGCCACGGAATAACCTTCGTCTTGGAGGATTTCCGAGAGCAAGTCGCGGATACCTACTTCGTCATCTACAATTAAAATATCACTGCTACGCATAAGTTTCTACCAATCGGGGTAAGGCTATTTTCACACACGCGCCGCCTTCGTTCTGATTGCTCAGGCTGATGCGGCCGCCGTGCTCTTCGATGATTTTCTTCACAACGGGCAATCCCAGACCCGTACCTGTCGGCTTGTCGGTAACATACGGCTCGAAGGCATTATGCAGCATTTCCTTGCTGAAACCTTTGCCGTTGTTACAAACGGTCAATAAAACCTGTCCGTCGTTATCTTCACCGACACTGACATTCACTTGCGGAACTTCTGCCTCTTCCGCCGCCTCCGCCGCGTTTTTGAAAATATTGTGCAACACCTGCCGCATGGCGGTGGTATCGGCGGAAATCGGCTGCGGTTTGTCGGACAAGTTCGGAACAAAGCGGCACGCCCCGCCCTCGTACAGCAGCAACACTTCTTCGACCAAGCGGTTCAAATCGTGTTTTTCAAAATTCAGCGACGGAGCGCGGGCGTAATTGCGGAAGGCTTCGACCATTTCTTTCAATGCCGCCACCTGTTTGACGATGGTGTCGGTCGAACGGTTGAGGATTTGGGCGTGTTGTTCGTCCAATTTATCATGCAATTTCCATGCCAATCTCTCGGCGGAAAGTTGGATAGGCGTGAGCGGATTGCGGATTTCATGCGCCAACCGTTTCGCCACTTCGCCCCAAGCGGCTTCTTTTTGGGCGCGGATGAGGACGGTGATGTCGTCAATCACCATTACCACGCCGTTGTCGTTGTCGTCGGGCAGGATGGTGGCTTTACCCAAGAGAATGCGCGCATCGTCGGGGGCGGCGTATTCGACTTGGACGGGCTTGGCGGCATTGGCGGTTTCTTCAATGGCGGCAAACACTTCAGCAAGCAGGGTCTGCTGCGGCGATTGTCCGCGCCAGTCATGCCAGTTGCTGCCCCACAGCGGCACCAATTCAATGCCCAAAATCCGTTCGGCGGCTTTGTTGAAGGTTTTCAGACGACCTTCGGCATCCAAAGTAATCACGCCCGTGGTCAAACTTTCCAACACGCATTCGAGATAGTGGCGCGCCGCTTCTTCGCGCAGGCGGTTGTTCTCGTCGGCTTCTTTGGCAATGGCAAGCTGTTCGGTCATGTGGTTGAACAACTGGGTCAACCTGCCGAATTCATCATTGCGGAACACGGGGCGTTTCTGGCTGAAATCGCCCTGCGCCACCGCCCTTGCGCCTTCTGCCAACGACAATACCGGCTCGACGAAGCGGCGGGCGAAATACAGCGCCATTACCAAGGCAAGGAAAATCGCCAACAGCGCGGCAACCAGCAAAGTCGCCAAGAAGAAGGTTTGCAGACCTTGTTTGGTATAGCTCAATTCGGCGTATTTCGCCCGCGCCGCTTCAATCAGCGTCGCGTCTTGCGCCACATCCTGCGGGATGGGCTGGCGGAAAAACAAGGCGTAATCGCGTCCGTTGTGCGCGCCGATCAGCATCCAGCCTTGCGCGTACAAGACGTTTTCTATGTTTTCCAAACTGCGTATCGAGCCGGTCTGCTCCAGCTTCTCCCATCCTTCTTTGTCGAGTTCGGGCTGGTTTAGTTTCAGCGGATTGACACTTTTCTCGGTTTTATGGGTTTTGACGTCGTATAGCGAAAGCTGGGTAAAGCCGCCCGATTTGGCGGCACTGGTCAACGCTTTGCCCAAATCTCCGTCCACAGACGCAGTGCTAATCAGGTCGATTTGCACCGGCGTGGCGTTGCTGACGGCGTTGTCCACCGCCAGATTCAGCGCGGATTTGCTCAAGTTCAGGCTGCGCTCGAGGGCTTCGTGGGTATCGTTGCCGAACCACGAATTAATCGTACCGTTGATGAACTGCGCGGAAACGCCGAACAGGAACACGCCCGGCAATACCGCCACCAGCGTAAACATCCCCGACAGCCGCCGCGCAATCTGCGAGCCGAACACGCCCTTGCTTTTGTCGCGCATGAGGAGCAGGACGTAGCGCGTCAAAACCGACGCCAACACCAGCATCAGCAGCGCACACAGGGCGATAATCCACCAGAAATATTCCGCCAGCGGGCTGGTGCTGCCCGTTGCAATGGTCAGTCCGTAGAGCAGTCCCACCGCCGCCAACACGGCAATCAGGAGAAAGCGGCGCATGGTTTACTCCTGAGAGATGGTCAGCGACTTCCAGCCGGAATCCAAGTGCCAGTTTTTAGAAGTCAATGCGTTGATTTGGAAGGGTTTGGGCAGCTTCGCCGTCGAGAGCAGCAGGCGGATTTCGGCTTGCGTGTCTTTCGCTGCGACGCCGCTTAACGCGCCTTTGGACAGCACTTTCCAGTTGGCGACCGCCCCTACGCCGCGCAAGGCGGTATCGAGCGTGTCGTATTCGGTGGAAAACGTGCCGACGGTTATGCGGTAGCGGTTGGTCAGCGGATGGAAGGAAAGTTTGTAGTGGATGGTGTTGTCGCTGTTGAGCAGCTGGTCAAACTTGAAGCGGTAAGACGGCATGGACGGCGCAGAAAGCTGCCAGCTCAAAGTAAAATTCAACGGCACGCCCTGCCGGAGCGCCTGTTTGAGCTGGTCGGGCAAATCGGTGCGGAAACGGCTGCTGACGGAAAGCTGTCCGGTCTCGGTCAGCTTCGCCTCGGAGCGGGTCACGCTGATGCCCTCCGCCGCCGCATTCAGCGACAGGGCGAGCAACAGCGTTCCAAACAGCCGTTTACTGCTTTTTGATAAGCGCGTAATAAAAGCCATCTTGATGTTTGTTCGGTAAAAGCACACGCGATTCGATCAGCTCTGCATCGGCGTGGCGGTTGAGGAATTTTTGCAACTGAACGTCGTTTTCTTCGACGAACACCGAGCAGGTGGCAAGCAGCATTCTGCCGTTTTTCGTCAGGGTTTGCCAAAGCGCGTCCAGCAATGCCTCCTGCTGACGGGCGGTTTTGGCGGCATCGGTCGGACGGCGCAGCCATTTCACGTCGGGATTGCGCCGCGCCACACCCGAAGCGGTACACGGCACGTCGGCAAGGATGGCGTCGAAAGGCTTTCCATCATACCACGCCGCCAAGTCCTGCGCATCGGCGCAAGCCAGAGCGGTCGTCTGAAACCCCAAGCGGTCGAGATTGTCCTTCACCCTTTTCAGACGACCTTCGTCTATGTCCAAAGCGGTAACATGACAATCCGCCAGTTCCAACATATGCCCCGTCTTCCCGCCCGGTGCGGCGCACGCGTCCAAAATCCGTTCGCCGTCTTTAGGGTTTAACAGATACGCCGCCTGCTGCGCACCGAAATCCTGCACCGACACCAGCCCTTCGGCAAAACCGGGCAGGCGGTTCACCGGCACGGCTTCTTCCAGCGTTACCGCATATTCGTCCAACGCCTTAGCCACAACCCCTTCCGCCGCCAGCTTTTCCAAATACGATTCGGCATTGCCGTGGCGTCGGTTGACCCGCAGCGTCATCGGCGGATGCGATTGCAGCGCGGTGGTGATGTTGTGCCAGTGTTTCGGATAATGGTTTTTCAGGTATGCCACCCACCACAGCGGCAGGTTGTACTTCGCCACATCGTCTTTTTTGCACGAAGCCTCCAGCTTCTGCCGCTCGCGCAAAAAACGCCGCAAAATCGCGTTGGCAAACGAACGGTACTGCCCGCGCCCGATTTTCGCGATACTCTCGACCGCCTCGTTGACCACCGCATGAGGCGCGTTGCGCGTGTAATGCAGTTGGTACATTGCCGCCAAAAGCAGGCTTTCGAGCTGCGGATTGTCAATCGGCTTTTTCAGCATCTGCGCGAGCATATGTTTCAAGCTGCCCAGATAACGCTGGCAGCCGTAGGCAATATCCTGCAACGCGCCGTTTTCCTGCGCCGTCAGCTCGGGATGCGCCGCGCGGATTTGCGCCAACACATCCTGAAGGTTGCGCCCTTCGGCGACCGCCGCAATGCTGTCGGCGGCGAGTTTTTGGGCGAGGGACATACTCATAAATTCAATTCCTTAAATACCTGCTGTGGTTCGATTTGTTCGTTAAAAATGTAAACGCCGCACAAGCGGTTCGGGCGGTGTTCAGGGCAAGATTCAAATTGTGTTAATCCGATTGCCCGCTCATGACAATATCCATATAGTCCGTTCTTTTCAACACACATAAGGATTCATCATGAATTTACGCTTCCTCTCCCTGCTTGCCGTTTCTGCCGCACTCGTTTCCGGCAGCCTGACCGCCGCGGCGGCACCGCACAAACATTCCCGCGCCATCTCCCAAGCGCAAGCCGTCAAAATCGCCAAGAAACGCGTCGGCGGCGGCCGCGTTACCGACATCGACCACAGCGACGGACGCTGGGAAATCGAAATCCGCAGAGGCTGCACCGAATACGATGTGGACGTTTCCTCACAAAGCGGCCGCGTCATCAGAGTCGATACCGACAACCACTGCGACGATTAATCGATTCTTGATTAATGGATTCTTATAGGAAGCCGGACTGTCTGTCCGGCTTTTCTGTTTTCAGACGACCTCAAGCTTGCCCGAGGTCTGAAAACATTTAATCTGCCGTTTTGCCTGATTCGGGACTTTCAGACGACCGCCCCGTCCCGTTCCAACAATGCCCGATAGCGTTCGGCATCCTGCGGCGAATAGCAACAGAAAACGATTTTTTCGACAGACGGACACTGCGGCAAGGTTTTTTTCAAAATCGCCAAAGCAGTCTCGGCAGCCAAATCGGCGGGGAAACGGTACACGCCCGTGCTGATACAGGGGAAGGCGATGCTGCGGATGCCGTGTTCTTGCGCCAACAGCAGGGAATTTTGATACGCTTCCGCCAGCTTGACCGCTTCGCTGCGGTGTCCGCCGAACCAAACCGGCCCGACGGTGTGAATCACAAATTTCGCCGGCAGATGATAGCCTTTGGTGATTTTCGCTTCGCCCGTGCGGCAGCCGTTCAACTTTCTGCACGCTTCCAACAATTCCCGTCCCGCCGCGCGGTGAATCGCGCCGTCCACGCCTCCGCCGCCCAACAACGAGGCATTGGCGGCGTTCACGATGGCATCGACTTCAAGTTTCGTAATATCGTCTTCGACTACTTCAAACACTGCCATGATCTGCTCCTAAACGTGGGGAATCTTGTCGTCAGTTCAACAAAACCAAACGTTTCCCTGCCGATATTTTCAGACGACCTCTGAATCATCAGAAGAAAGGTCGTCTGAAAATTAATCAGTCTGCAAACCGCTTCTACAAAACCGTCCCAACCTCAATCTTATGTCCTGCCGCAAACGCCGCAATCGGCATCCGTTTGCTGCCCGAAGGCTGCAATTCGGTAATTTTCAGCGCGTTCTCGCCACAGGCAACGACCAAGCCGTCAGCCGAACAGGACAACACTTCTCCCGCCCTGCCTTGTTGTGCCACTACTTCAGCCCGCCAGATTTTCATCGGCTTGCCTTGATATTCCACCCATGCAGCGGGGACGGGGTTGAAGGCGCGGATTTTGCGTTCAATCACTGCCGCGCTTTCGTTCCAATCGACACGCGCTTCTTCTTTGCTTAATTTTTGTGCATAAGTCACACCTTCTTCGGGCTGTTTGACGCTTTTCAGACGACCCTCCGCCTTTAATTGTTGCAAATCAGCAACAATCGCTTCCGCACCGAGATTCATCAGCGCGTCGTGTACTTCATTCGCCGTATCAGTCGGTTGAATGGCGTAACGGTGTTCGCTGACCACATCGCCGGTGTCCAAACCGATGTCCATCTGCATGATGCACACGCCCGTTTCGGCATCGCCTGCTTCAATCGCACGCTGAATCGGCGCTGCGCCGCGCCAACGGGGCAGCAGCGAGGCGTGGATGTTGAGGCAGCCGTGTTTCGGCGTATCCAACACGTCTTGCGGCAGAATCAGCCCGTAGGCGGCAACGACCATTACATCGGCCTCAACCTCTTTGAGCATTTGCAGCGCTTCGGCGTTGTTGCGCAGTTTTTCAGGCTGCGCCACGCGCAAACCCAATTCCAATGCTGCCTGCTTCACGGGAGACGGGGCAAGCTGCATCCCGCGTCCTTTGGGACGGTCGGGCTGGGTCAACACCAGCGGGATTTCAAAACCGGCGGCGGCTATGGCTTTCAAGGCGGCAGCGGCAAAATCGGGCGTACCGGCAAAGATGACTTTCATGGGGAAACTCCTTGGAAATGGGTTTCAGACGACCTATATAGCGCAACGGCAAACATTGCGACAGGTCGTCTGAAAGTTTGAAAAACAACGGCTTGCCTGCCGCTTCCCTCTTTCAGACGACCTGTTCGACCGTATCATTCGGCTTTTAGATGGTGTGTTTCTGACGTTTTTTCAGTTTGGTCTTAATCCGCCCCTGCTTGAGCTGCGACAAGCGTTCGACAAAAACGATGCCCATCAGGTGATCCAGCTCGTGTTGCACGCAAATCGCCAGCAGACCGTCCGCCTCCAGTGTGAACTTCTCGCCTTTTTCGTTCAAAGCCTCGACCTTGACGCGTTCGGCGCGGGTAACGGTGTCGTAAATACCCGGCACGGACAGGCAGCCTTCTTCGTAAGTGGTTTCGCCGTCTTTTTCAACAATGACGGGGTTGATGAACACGCGCGGCTCGCTGCGGTCTTCGGTCAAATCCATCACGACGACGCGCTCATGCACATCGACCTGCGTCGCCGCCAGCCCGATGCCGCGCGCTTCGTACATGGTTTCAAACATATCGGCAACCAGCTTTTGGATGCGCTCATCGACTTTTTCGACAGGCTTTGCCACGGTGTGCAGTCGCTCGTCGGGATATTGCAGGATATTCAGTAAAGCCATAATTTTCTCTTCGTTTTTCAATACTTGGGACGCGCATCCAAACGCATCCGGCAGCAGATCGTGTGTGTTTTCATACAAATTTTGCGTCTGTCTTCACAATTCCCGTGATGACACCAACATTCAATGATAAAATATGTACCAATGAATTTCCGTTCAATGCGCACGAAACGCCCATTGACGTTTTTTAAAGGGGGACGGCGGTTTTTGCAAACTCCCGGCCATTTCATTTTCTCCGTTTATCATTTAAAGACAAACCGAATCAATTTCAAGGGGAACGGTTATGCAACAACGTATTATAACCCTGCTTTGTGTCGCGGGCATGGCAATTTCCGCCCACACTCAAGCAGCTTCATTAAAAGTGCGCCCCGATGCGCCGCAACGCTACGTCGTGAAAAACGGCGACACACTCTGGGGCATCTCCGGCAAATATCTGTACAGCCCGTGGCAGTGGAACCGCCTTTGGGGTGCAAACCGCGGCGAAATCCGCAATCCGCACCTGATTTATCCGGGTCAGGTGTTGGTTTTGCGCTACGTCAACGGCCGCCCGCAACTGGGCTTCGAAAACGGCTCCGCAGGCAATGATGGCATTCCCGTCATCAAGCTCAGCCCGCGCGTTCGCGAAACCTCTTCAGGCTACGGCATCCAAACCGTCAACGTGAACTTCTACCGCATGTTCATGCAACATCCGCAGTTCATCGACCAAATGAAGACCCAAGACGCACCGCGCCTGATCGACGGCCCTGACAACCGCATTATGTACAGCAAAGGCGAACGCGTGTACGCCTACGGCATTACCGAACCCGGCCGCTATCTGGTTTACCGCGCCGTCAAAGACCTGACTGATCCCGATACCCGCAAATACCTCGGACAAGAAGTCGTCTTCAGCGGCATCGTCAGCACCCTGCCCTACACCAACAGCGCGCTGGACTCCGCTTCCGACGAAGACCGCAAATACCTGAAAGACGGCGAATACTACACCCGCCTGCATCCGCTGGCGAAAGTACCGACCC
This sequence comes from Neisseria flava, assembly GCF_982712965.1. Taxonomy (NCBI): domain Bacteria; kingdom Pseudomonadati; phylum Pseudomonadota; class Betaproteobacteria; order Neisseriales; family Neisseriaceae; genus Neisseria; species Neisseria flava. The sequence continues at coordinate 18,324 of NZ_CEXQBZ010000002.1, forward strand.
AAACCGCGCAGCCTATGATTGTGGAAGAAGCCGTTTCCGAAATCCGCAAAGGCGACTTCCTGCTGAAAATGGACGGCGAAACCGAGCCCTTCCAAATCATGCCGCACGCGCCGACGCAACACATCGACGGTAAAGTCATCTCCATCCTCGACGGCGTACACGAAGCCGGACAATTCCAAACCGTTACCCTGAACAAAGGTTCTGCCGACGGCTTGGACAAAGGCACGGTCTTGAGCATTTACAAACGCGACCGCCAAGTGAAAGTTGATTTGGAAGACGGCAAAAAAGGCCGTAAGAGCGTAGTCAAATATGTTTCCATCCCTGCCGAAGAAACCGCATTGGCTATGGTGTACCGCACTGGCGAACATCTCTCGTCCGCCATCATTTTGGAAAACCTGACCAACGTCAACATCGGCGACACCGTATCCGAACCAGGCCGCGACTTGGACAACATGTCTGACGACAAACCGCACGTCCGCAACGAGCCGCAAGATTCCCACGATACGGAATACAACCAATACAATATCCACAGCAACATCAATAAATATTGATGGATTGCCGACAAGAAAACGTCGTCTGAAAATTTCAGACGACGTTTTTTCATAAAATTTTGAATAAGCAACGCCGTACTGTCATTCCTACTCAGGCGTGAGTCTGATCCTGAGTTTTCCAGAAAAATATGAAGATTGCCGCAATCCCAAGCCTCCAAATACCCGCCCGCGCGGGAATGACGATGTCGATATTTCTTGCTATCGCTCGCTCTATCTGCCCAATCCGATTTATCCTCAAGATAACTTGTTTCTTGAACGTGCCGATAAACTTCTGCCGCTCATCCCTACCAAGTCATAAGCGGATATATTGTTACCTATCGAATCAGTCACGCGCCAAACAGGTCGTCTGAAACCTTTTCAGATGACCTGTTTGACCATGGGCGCGGTGTTAACTGCCTGCGCCGACGGTGTAAACTTTACCAATGCTGCCGGGGTCTTGCAGGACAGCGGCGACAGCGGTGGCAAGTCCGTTTCGGCTCATGTAGTTTTTAGGGATGCTGTCGGGGTGGTCGGTCAGGATGTGGCGGCTGTCTTCGCTGTTGTCCAAGCCGCAGGGGCGGAGGATGGTCCAGTTCAGGCTGCTTTGTTTGAGGTAGATTTCGGCTTCGGTTTTTGCGCGGACGGCTTCGCCGAGGGCTTGTTTGAAGGGTTCGCTCATCATGTCCCATTGTTCGCCGCAGCCCATGCTGGTAATCAGGATGAAACGGGCTTGCGGGTTGGCGGCTTGGGCGGCGGCGATGATGTTGATGTTGCCCAGTGCGTCGCTGCGTATGCCTTGCTCGTTTTTGCCGCCGACGAAACTGATGACGCTGTCGGGGCGGTATTGTGCGAACACTTTGTCGAGCGCATCGGTATCGAGCGCGTCGGCTACGGTCGTCTGAATGCGGTGTTCGCTAAAGAACGAATCTTCAGACGGCTTTCTTAATACGGCGACGGTGTCGGCGGGGTGGGTGAGCGTGCGGATGAATGCGCGGCCGGACGGGCCGTTGGCGCCGAAGATAAGTTGCATGAGGACTCCTTTGTGTGTCGGATGGTAAGGGGTTCAATAATTTGTCCACTTTGTTGTGGAAGAGTCGTGTGGGGTAAGGATTTTTGATTTTCAGACGACCTTATTTGCATTTGAATGTTGTGTGGTCGTGGGCATAGCCCACGCTACGTTCCGACTATTGTGAAACTGAAACCCAAAAGCGTACCCTGCACGGTTCGTGCTTTGCCCTCTCCCTAGCCCTCTCCCACGGGGAGAGGGGATGGGGTGGCAGGTAAACTCTAAGTGGCAGAGAAGCCAAAAATGGGGGCAGTCGTAGCGTGGGCTTCGCCCGCGACTTTGACCCAAAGGTCGTCTGAAATCTGTATTTGGGTTTCAACAAAACTCGCTACATTCGCTTTAACTTCGTTGATGTTTGCACTTTCAGACGACCTTGTTGTGTTTGAAGCCGTGTGGTCGTGGGCAAAGCTCACGCTACTTCTTTTTGGTTTTCTTTCGTGACAGAGCTGCGGTCGTCTGAAAACGGGTAAAGTAGGTTTTATAACAACTGTCGTAATGCGGGCTTTGCCCTCTCCCTAGCCCTCTCCCACGGGGAGAGGGAATGGGTTG
>NZ_CEXQBZ010000003.1:0-20272 GCF_982712965.1 Neisseria flava
GCCGTATGCTACCGCATACTGGCCTTTTTCTGTTAGGGAAAGTTGCACTTCAAATGCGAATCCGCCGTCGTCTGAAAACTAAGATTCAGGTTTCAGACGACCTTTGCCGTTTGAAAGCATCGGTTTTTGATAAAATCCACGGATTGCTCACAACTTATCCACAATTTGAACTTCATCCCAATTCAATCAAATCAAACTTAATTCATTGAAAAATATCAATATACAAAAGGTCGTCTGAAAATTTTCAGACGACCTTTTAAATTGTTCACAAAATTATCAACAGGACTAGGGTTATCGGCATCAAACCAGATTCTGCGGATTGCCTGCGACGAAGCGGTTGATGTTGTCCACAAGGATGTCAAACAGACGGTTGGCGGCCTCTTGGCTTGCCCATGCAATGTGTGGCGTGACAATGAGGTTGGGCAGTCGAGCTTTCAGCAGAGGGTTGCCGTCGCGCGGCGGCTCTTGTGTTAACACGTCAAAACCTGCCCCGCCGATTTGCCCGTATTTCAAGGCGGCGATGAGCGCGTGTTCGTCCACCAGTCCGCCGCGTCCGCAGTTGATGATGACGGCGCCGGGCTTCATCTGCTGCAATTCGGCTTCGCCTATCATATTTGCCGTTTCCGGCGTGAGCGGGCAATGCAGCGACAGCGCGTCGGCAGTGCGGACGGCTTCGTCAAAGGAAACGTAGCCGTCGCGGACGGTTTCGGCGTGTTTGTGTTCGACAAACACGACCTTCATTTTGAACGCCTGTGCATAAGTTGCCAGCGTTTTACCAATATTGCCGCGACCGAAAATCGCCAGTGTTTTACCGTTTAAATCGCGCATCGGTGCGCCGAGGTGGCAGAAAAACGGCGAGTTTTCCCACAAGCCTGCTGCAACGTCTCGCTGATAGGCAGGCAGGTTGCGCATCAGGGTAATCATCATCATAAACGCGTGTTCCGCCACGGATTCATTGCCGTAAGCGCGGATGTTGCACACGCTCACGCCCGCTTGCTTGGCGGCAGCAAGGTCAACATTGTTGACGCCCGTCGCGGCTAGCGCAATCAGTTTGAGCTGCGGGTTGGCGGCGATGTGTTCGGCGGAAATCACGACTTTGTTGGTAATGATGATGTCCGCGCCCTGTATGCGCTCGGCGGTCTGATGCGCCTCAGTCGAACCATAGCTGCTTAAAGTATGCGGAAAATCAAAGTCAAACGGACGGTCGGCAAGCGTGTCGCGGTCGAGAACGGCAATACACAGTGGATTCATATTTCACCTATCAAAAATAAAATAATGATTTAAATAAACTAATTTTGAATAAAATATTCAAAAGATACGGCGTAGTTGAGAATGGTTATAGTGGATTAACTTTAAATCAGGACAAGGCGACGAAGCCGCAGACAGTACAGATAGTACGACAAGGCGAGGCAACGCCGTACTGGTTTAAAGTTAATCCACTATATTATCCGAACCATACAGACATCACCAATCAGGAAACCATCATGATTAAAACCATGACCTTTGCCATTTTACATTTCGCCACCGCGTTTGGCGTTGCCTATATTTTGACCGACAGCATCGGCATCTCAAGCGCAGTCGCGCTGGTCGAACCGCTTGCCAACACCGTCGTTTTTTATTTCCACGAAAAGGCATGGCGACGCTACGAAAAAAATAAAACTTTGAAGCAGGAATGGACTACGCCGCTGCACCATTGTGGATAAGTTTTGACCGGGGGTCGTCTGAAAACGGGTTAGGGTTTATTGTTTCTTATTGATAAATATTCTTTCAATAAAATGGATATTTATTAATCCAAACGAAATCAATAAAATGCTTTCCATCGCTTGAACGCCTATGCAGTTCATCTTTTATATTCAACATCATAAGGAAAGTATCATGAAAAAAGCACTCTTCGCCTCCCTCATCGCTGTTGCCGCCGCCGCATCTTTCGCCGACAGTCGCATTCCTGAATGGAATCATGCCAACGACTCCGGCCCCATTCCGGGCTTAACTCAAGTCGAATATCACGACGCGTACGATATGCGTAAGGATGATGACCGCGTGAAATTTACCGTACCTGCCACAGGCGTGCGCGAAATCACCGACATCGGCTACAACGACACCTATGCCCGCTCATTGCAAAACGGCTCAAATTGATTGCCAAGCAGTTGACGATACATTGAAAGGTCGTCTGAAACGTATCCATCCGTTTTCAGACGACCTTTTGCTTTATCGGAAACGGCAGCTATGATACCCTTCAGCGCGGAATATCGAAGAGTCGATATTGTTAACCGATTGAAAACGCTATGAAAGGATAAAACATGAGCGGTTTGATTATTGAAGATTTGCAGGAAGGCCACGGCAAAGAGGCCGTGAAAGGCAAGGAAATTACCGTGCATTACACCGGTTGGCTGGAAGACGGCACCAAATTCGACTCCAGCCTCGACCGCCGTCAGCCGCTGACGATTACGCTGGGCGTGGGCCAGGTCATTCAAGGCTGGGACGAAGGTTTCGGCGGCATGAAAGAAGGCGGCAAACGCAAGCTGACCATTCCCGCAGAAATGGGCTACGGCGCACGCGGCGCGGGCGGCGTGATTCCGCCAAACGCGACATTGGTGTTTGAAGTGGAGCTGTTGAAAGTTTATGAATAATGCCTGACGGCATCGGGATGGATTTTCTGCTTTGAATCTGCTTTGAAAAAGAGCGAAAGGTCGTCTGAAACCTGAATTTTCAGGTTTTCAGACGACCTTTCATTGTCCGATTCCGTCTAAAAACAGTAAAATACCCGTTTTAAAAGATTCTGGAGCCATCATGACCGTCAAAACCCGTTTCGCCCCCAGCCCCACCGGCTACCTACACATCGGCGGCGTGCGCACCGCCTTGTTTTCATGGGCGTTTGCCCGCCATCACAAAGGCGAGTTCCTATTGCGTATCGAAGACACCGACTTGGCACGTTCTACCGCCGAATCCGTCAACATCATCCTCGACGGCATGAAATGGGTCGGTCTGAACTACGACAACGCCGACAACGTCGTGTATCAAACCCGCCGTTTCGACCGCTATACGGCCTGAGCCTATGATTTTTTCAGCCGCTATTTCAATTGGATGTAAAACGTACCGTCCGGCACGACGGGCAGGTATTTGCGGTAGAAGTCCAGATAGGTCTTGTTTGGGTCTATGTCGGCAAACTGCTGCGGATACAGGGTTTTGGCGATAAATTGCGCGCTGGCCAAATCGGCGAGCGAGCGGGAGGCGGTGTGGTAGATGCCGTAAACGCGTTTGTTTTTGACGGCAGGAATGTCTGCCCAGCCTTTGCGTTTGACAAATCCGGCCAGGCGGCGTTGCGCATCGGCCTGGCTGATGCCTATGCCCATCGCCATAATGTTAGGCTTGTCTTTATGGCCGTTTTCCGTCCCTGAAATGACGATGACGTCGGGTTTGGCCGTCAGGAATTTTTCAGGGTTTATCGGTCCCCAGTTTTTAACGTAAGGCGCGGCGATATTGTTGCCGCCTGCTGTGTCGGCAATCGCGCCCCACATATCTTTGCCGAAGGTGTAGCTGTATTCGGACGGGCCTTTGTCGCCGAACTCGATATAGATTTTCGGTTTGGACTGTTTGGCGCGCGCGACGCGTTTTTGGATGTCGGCAATGCCTCGGGCGTATTCGGCGGCAATTTTTTGGGCGCGCGCTTGCGTACCGTTGAGTTCGCCGAAAATTTCCGCACTGCGCGTGTGCCGCGCGACGGTTTCGGCGTTGAAATCGACCACGACGACGGGTATGCCTGCCGCTTTAATGCGCGGCAGATGGGTGGCGATGGCCTTATACTGCCAGTCGGCCAGAATCAATACGTCCGGCTTGAGCGCGAGCGTTTTCTCCAGTGAAAACGTGCCGGTGCTGATGTTGCCGATGTCTGCAATGTTTTGCAGCGTAGGCAGCTTCTGTTTGAACATCGCCCAGCTGCCGGGATTGAATTTCTCCCAAAACTCACGCGAAATGCCGATGACGTTTTTAAATTTGTCCGCGCCCGTTACCGCGATATAGTCGGGATAGTAAAACGCCAAAACCGCGCGTTTGACAGGGACATCGACTTTGACTTCGCGTCCCAATACGTCTTTGATAGTTTTGATTTCGGCTTGGGCAAAAAGGGGCAGGAGGGCGAGGGCGGCAAATAAAGCGCGTTTGTTCATGAGCGGATCCTTTAAAAGAAATAATTATCATTATATTTGATTTGTTTTCAGGAGAAAAGTTCCCAGACGGTCCTTCTGCGCCGACATTATTTTCAGACGGCCTTACATTGTTTAAACCTTGCCGAAAAAGTAAAATACCTGTTTTCAAAGACTTTGGAGCCATCATGACCGTCAAAACCCGTTTCGCCCCCAGCCCCACCGGCTACCTGCACATCGGCGGCGTGCGCACCGCCTTGTTTTCATGGGCGTTTGCCCGCCATCATAAAGGCGAGTTCCTATTGCGTATCGAAGACACCGACTTGGCGCGTTCTACCGCCGAATCCGTCAACATCATCCTCGACGGCATGAAATGGGTCGGTCTCGATTACGACAACGCCGACAACGTCGTGTATCAAACCCGCCGTTTCGACCGCTATAAAGAAGTCATCGCCGAACTCTTGGAAAAAGGCGCCGCCTACTACTGCTATTGCAGCAAAGAAGAGCTGGAAGCCATGCGCGAGAAAGCCGAAAAAGAAGGCACGGCGACTTACGACCGCCGCTGGCGTCCAGAAGCAGGCAAAACCCTGCCCGAAATCCCTGCTGACGTGCAACCGGTCGTCCGCTTCAAAACGCCTTTGGACGGCGTGACCAAATGGACGGACTTGGTCAAAGGCGAAATCTCCATTCCCAACGAAGCACTCGACGACCTGATTATCGCCCGCGCCGACGGTACGCCGACTTACAACTTCTGCGTTGTCGTGGACGACTACGACATGGGCGTTACCCACGTTATCCGCGGCGACGACCATGTGAACAATACCCCGAAACAAATCAACATCTTAAAAGCCATCGGCGCAAACCTGCCCGAATACGGCCACCTGCCCATGATTCTCAACGAACAAGGCAAAAAAATCTCCAAACGCAGCGGCGATACCGTCGCCATCACCGACTTCGGCGCGATGGGCATCCTGCCCGAAGCCATGCTCAACTATCTGGCACGCTTGGGCTGGGCGCACGGCGACGACGAGTTCTTTACGATGGAACAATTCATCGAATGGTTTGATTTGAAAGACGTTTCCCCGTCTCCAAGCCGCATGGACTTGAAAAAGCTCTACTGGATCAACGGCGAACACATCAAAATCACGCCCAACGAAAAACTCGCGGAACTCATCAAGCCCCGCCTTGCCCTGCGCGATATTTACGACACGGCAAAACCCGCGTTGGAAGACGTGTTGGCATTGGTCAAAGACCGCGCCCAAGACCTGAACACCCTCGCCGACGAGTGCCTCTACTTCTACGTCAAACAAACGCCTGCCGAAGCGGACGTACAGAAACACTGGGACGACGAAGCCGCCGCCCGTATGCTGCGCTTCGCCGAACGCCTCGAAGGTTTGGAAGACTGGAATGCCGAAGCCATCCACGACCTGTTCAAACCCTTCTGCGACGAAGAAGGCATCAAAATGGGCAAACTCGGCATGCCCCTGCGCCTCGCCGTCTGCGGCACGGCGAAAACGCCCAGCGTCGATGCCGTGTTGGCATTGATCGGCAAAGAAGAAGTGTTGAAACGGATACGTTCTTAAAGCATTGAAAAGGTCGTCTGAAAATTTTCAGACGACCTTTTTGATTTTTCCGATACCCTTTGATTTCTTGTGAAATAGACGGCAGGTTGGAACAGAAAACACCTGTTCCGTCATTTCCGCGCAGGCGGGAATCCGGCTTCTGCGTTTGAGGGAATATTTAGAAATCACCATTATTTCAACTTTCCAGACTCCCGACTGCGCGGGTAAATCCCAGAATAGGGACTTGTCGTTTGAAACCCCTATAACAAGCGTTCGGAAGAAGAAAGCCGTTTCGAGTATAAAAAACGTCGTCTGAAACCTAAAACCTGTTTTCAGACGACGTTTGCGTTTATTCAGCCCGAACTTTACTGCGCACCGACCACGACGATATTCAAGTCTTCGGGGCGGACGCGTTTTTGCCAGGCGGCTTTGACGTCGGCGGCGGTCAGTTTGGCGACGGCTTTGGGGTAGGCTTCGAGGTAGTCGTCGGGCAGGTTATAGACGCCGATGAGGTTCAAGTAGCCGAGCAGTTTGGCGTTGGAATCGAAACGCAGGGGGAAGCTGCCTGTGATGTTGGCTTTTGCCTGAGCCATTTCTTCTTCGGTCGGACCTTCAGCGATGAACTGCCTGATGACTTCCTGTGCTGCGGCAAGCGAGGCGCGGGCGGCGGGTTTGCGCGAAGAATAAGCGATGGTGAACATGCCTGCCTGACGTTCCGGAGTAAGGTTGCTGTACACGCCGTAGGTGTCGCCCCTCTGATTGCGCAGGACTTCCATCAGGCGGCTGTCGAATCCGCCGCCGCCGAGGACGTAGTTGCCGGCAACAAGCGCGTAGTAGTCGGGGTCGTTACGGGTAATCAGCGGCATTCCGAGCATGATTTGCGCCTGTTCGCCGGCGAAGGGGATGTCACGGCGTTGTGCAGGATGTTTTTTGACGGGCGGAACATCGGCCGATGCGGCAGCATGGTCGGGCAGGCCGGACAATGCGTTTTGCACGAGGCGGTCGGCACCTTTGCGGTCTATATCGCCGACGATGGCGACGACGGCATTGTTTTTGCCGTAGCGGGTGCGGTAAAACGCGCGGATGTCGTCAAGCGTGATGCCGTTTATGCTTTGTACGGTGGTGTATGCGCCTTTGCCGTAAGGGTGGTCGGGATAGGAGAGGCGCGCCAATGTTCGGGCGGCGGTGAAGTCGGGTTTGGTTTCCTGTTGTTGCAGGAAGGTGGCGGCTTGCGTTTGGTTGCGGCGGAACACAGCTTCGTCGAAACGCGGGCGGGTCAGTGCGCCGTTGAACAGGGAAACGGCTTTTTTGAGTGTGTCCGGACGGCTCAGGCTGCGCAGGGTGGCGGTGGCGGTTTCGTTGTCCGTACCGCTGCCGATTTCAACTGCCAATCCGTTGGTTTGGGCGTTGAAGGTTTCTTCGTCCATTTCTTTTGTGCCGCTGGTCAACAGGGCGGCGGTGAAGGCGGCGGTTTCGCTTTTGCCGTCGGGATCGGACGCGTTGCCTGCGCCTCGGAAGCTGACTGCCATGTCGATAATCGGATTTTCATGCCGCTCGGCCAAGAGGACCTGCACGCCTTGCGGGGTGGTCCAGCGTTGGATGTTGACCGCTGCCTGTACGGACAGGGGCAGGATAAGGGCGAGGAAGGCAGGAGCGTATTTCATTGTTTTTCCTTTCGGACGGTATTCTTCAGGGGCAGTATAGTGCAAGTACGCGGAATGAAACACCCTTTGGCGGGAAGGTTACGGCGGTTTAATTGTCTGGCCGCCGAAAATTAAGGGTCGTCTGAAACCTGATTTTCGGTTTCAGACGACCCTTCCATCCTTCGGTCAGATTCGTAATTTATAACCAAAAAAGAAGGGCGCAATCTTGCGCCCTGACGAGATGATTTTGAACTGGGGTCGTCTGAAATTCAAAACCGGATTTTCAGACGACCTTTTGTCTTACTGCAAGACACTCAATTATGTTCCCAATCAACGTGTTCGCTCAAGAAACCGCCGCTTTGGTGCGCCCAGAGTTTGGCGTAGAGGCCTTGTTTTTCGAGGAGTTCGGCGTGGCTGCCTTCTTCGATGATGCGGCCTTTGTCCAAGACGATGAGCCTGTCCATCGCGGCGATGGTGGAGAGGCGGTGGGCGATGGCGATGACGGTTTTGCCGTCCATCATTTTGTCGAGACTTTCTTGGATGGCGGCTTCGACTTCGGAGTCAAGCGCGCTGGTGGCTTCGTCGAGCAGCAGGATCGGCGCGTCTTTGAGCATGACGCGGGCGATGGCGATGCGTTGGCGCTGACCGCCGGAGAGTTTCACGCCGCGTTCGCCGACGTGGGCGTCATAGCCGCGCCGCCCTTTGGCGTCGGAAAGGTTGGGGATGAAGTCGGCGGCTTCGGCGCGTTCGGCGGCGGAAATCATTTCGGCGTCGGTGGCATCGGGGCGACCGTAAACGATGTTGTCGCGCACGGAACGGTGCAGCAGCGAGGTGTCTTGCGTGACCAAACCGATTTGGGCGCGCAGGCTTTCTTGGGTTACGCTGTCGACGTTTTGCCCGTCAATCGAAATCGTGCCGCTTTGCGGTTCGTAGAAGCGCAAAAGCAGGTTGACGATGGTGGATTTGCCCGCGCCGCTGCGTCCGATCAAGCCGACTTTTTCGCCCGGACGGATGGTAAGGTTGAAGCCGTTGAGCAGCGGTTTGCCTGCTTCGTAGGAGAAATCGACGTGTTCAAACTTGATTTCGCCTTGCGACACTTTCAGCGGCAGGGCGTTCGGCTTGTCGAGGATGGTTTGCGGTTTGGACAGGGTTACCATGCCGTCGTTGACGGTGCCGATGTTTTCAAACAATCGGGCGGATTCCCACATGATGTATTGCGACAAACCGTTGACGCGCAACGCCATGGCGGTGGCGGTGGCGACTGCGCCGACGCCGACTTGCCCGTGATACCAAAGCCAGATGCCCAGCGCGGTCGTGCCGGCGGTCAGCGAGCTGTTGACGATGAAGCTGCATGTGTGCAGGAGCGTCGCCAAACGCATTTGGGCGTGTACCGTAACCATAAATTCTTCCATCGACTGCTTGGCATAAGCCGCTTCGCGCGCGCCGTGGGAGAAGAGTTTGACGGTGGTGATGTTGGAATAGGCGTCGGTAATGCGGCCGGTCATCAGCGAGCGCGCATCCGCCTGACGCGAAGCGGTTTTGCCGAGCTTGGGAATCAGGAAGCGCATCACTAAGGCGAAGCCAATCATCCAGCCGATAAAGGGCAGCAGCAGCCAGCCGTCGAGCGCGACCAGAATCACGCCGGAAGTAATGAAATACACCAGCACATACACAACCATGTCGGCAACCGTCATCACCACGTCGCGCATCGCCAGCGCGGTCTGCATGACTTTGGCGGACACGCGGCCGGCAAATTCGTCCTGATAGAAACCGAGGCTCTGCCCCAGCATCAGGCGGTGGAAATTCCAGCGCAGGCGCATGGGGAACACGCCTTGCAGGGTTTGCAGGCGCACGTTGGACGCGAGGAAGGTCCAAAGGGCGAAAAACACCATCATTCCCGCCATCGCCGTCAACGCCCAGCCTTTTTCGGCAAACAGGGTCGCGGGCGTGTATTTGCCAAGCCAGTCCACGACTTTGCCCATAAATTGAAATAACAAGGCTTCCATAATGCCGATACCGGCGGTAAACACCGCCAAGACGGCAATCCATTTGCGCAAGCCTTCGATGTTGCTCCAGACAAACCGCCACAGCCCTTTTTCAGGCGTTTTCGGGGCGGCTTCGGGATAGGGGTCGATTCGGGATTCGAACCATGAGAATATTTTTTGAATCATTGTATTGTTTTGATTGAGATAGAGTGGATTTCAGACGACCTCTACGGTGGGGACAGGTCGTCTGAAAACAAGTATCGGGAGTTAAAGGCATTATTTTACGGGAAAAAACGGCGGGAAGACACCGCGAAGGAGAAGCGGGAACGATAATTCGGCAGATGTTTTGCCGAGAGCGGGTTTGCCAATCTGATTTGGGTTTTGCCGAAACAAAGGTCGTCTGAAAATCCGAATGATGTTTTCAGACAACCTTTGAGTTATCGCGGATTCACTGTTATGGCTGTTATCGGGTATGGCTGCTTTCGATGCCCGTTTTGATTTCGCCATAGACTTGCGAGCTGCCGCCCGTTCCCGTTGCAGAAGTACAGGCGGCAAGGAAGAAGAGGACGGTGAGGCTGAGGACGGTTTTCATGGGGTTCCTTTCTCGGGAGGGAAAGAGGTCGTCTGAAACCATATTTGGTTTCAGACGACCTTTTGGGTTATTTAGGATCGCAGCGGAAATGGTATGCGCAGATTTCGAAGCCGTTTTTGAAATACAGGCGGTGCGCATCGACGCGGTCGTGATTGACGTGGACGTTAAGGTGGATTTTGGTTACGCCCGTTTCCGCACCGATTTTGCGGACTTCTGCCAACAGGCGTGAGGCGTAACCTTTGCGGCGGCTTTGCGGCAGGGTAACGATGTCGTCGATGTGGATATGGCAGCCGCTGGCGAGGTTGCAGGATTCGCGGAAGCCGCAGACAGCGACGGCGTTGTGTTTGCCTTCTTCGAAAATACCCAAGAGGCGGTAGCCGGCGGGGCGTTGGACGGTGTTGATTTGTTCGGTGAATTTGCTGATGTCGGTCAATGCGGAACGCAGGACGCTGAGGGCGGCGAAGGCAGTGGATGTGTCTTCGGGCGGGATTTCGCGCAGAATGTATTCGGCAGCGGCGGCTTCGGCCTGTGCTTTTTCGGCGGCGTGTTTTTCTTCGATGGCTTGTGCCAGCAGGACGCGTTCGGCCGGTTCGCCTTGCGCTTTGTCTTCCTGTTCTTTCAAAAGCTCTTTGCAGTCGATGATGCGCAAGTCGTTGTCGGCGGCAAAGTCCATCAGGAAACGGAACATCTGCGGATTGTCTTCTTCGAGTTTCTTATCGACGGCGACGCAGCGGACGTTGTCCACCAGCATGGGGCGCACCCAGTTGGAGTAGGACAACCGGTTGTCTTTGGTGAATGAGGACAATATGCCGCACAAGCGTTCTGCCCAGTCGCTGGGACGGAAAATCTTGCCTTTGTTGGTTGTGCCGTGAATCACGACTTCGTAGGGGTTGCAGACTAACATGGCGGTTTCCTGTGTAGAGTTTGAAATTCGGGCGGACACATGAAAACAGGATATTCAAATTGCCGCCGTTCCTTTTTGCGGGAAGGACGGCGCGGGCCATTCCTGTTTGAATGTACGGTCAGATGGTGGGTGGGATAAATGCTTTGTGTCCGTTTTTGATTGATTTCACTATAAGAATGTTCATGATTATACCGCACAGTCCGGGTTTCGTGGCAGTCGGGCGGATGTAAGCCGCTTTTGAGGTCGTCTGAAACTGAAAGAAGCCGGTTTCGCTGAAATAAATAAAGCGGTGCTTGTCCGAACCTTTTTCAGACGACCTGTTTGCCGCAGCATTGTTTTCTCCGTCCTGCCAACCTGCTTGCATTGATACTGCTTAATTACTTAATTATCGGCTCTCATTCCTGCCCCACTCAGGCGGAGGTGGGAGGGGCGGTTGAGGGCTGGTGTCGTTCAAAAGCAAAGCGAATCAGTTAAAAATAAAAAAGGCGCATCATGCGCCCTTTTTGTCTTTGATACGTCGTCCGAAACCCGACGAAGGACAAACCGTCAATCTTCTTCCCCTTCCGGCAAACCTTGATCCTGCAAAGTATCCTGCAAGGCGGATTCTTGGGCGGTTTCCACCAAATCGCGTTGCAGGCGTTTGGTGGTTTTCACGCCCAACGCGCGCAGTTTTTCGGCGCGGCTGACGAGGTTGCCGCGTCCTTGCGAGAGCTGTTTGAAGGCTTGTTGGAACTGGTTTTGCGCTTGGTCGATGTTTTTGCCGACGCCCTCGAGCGTTTGGACGAAGCCGGTGAATTTGTCGTAAAGCCTGCCGCCTTCTACCGCGATGGCGAGGGCGTTTTGGTTTTGCTGCTCGTTGCGCCAGATGTGGGCGACGGTGCGCAGGGTGGCGAGCAGCGTACTCGGGCCGACCGGCATGATGCGCTTGTCGAAACATTCTTGGAACAGGGCGGTATCGTGTTGCAAGGCGAGCAGATAGGCGGGTTCGACGGGGATGAACATAAACACGAAGTCCAGCGTGCGCACGCCTTCGAGGTCGGTATAATCTTTTTGCGAAAGGCTGCGGATGTGGGCGCGGATGCTGGCGACGTGGGCGGCGAGTTCGCGCTCGGCGGTTGCAGCGTCGGCGGCTTGGGTGTAGCGGACGTAGGCGGTCAGCGAGACTTTGGAATCGATGACGATTTGTTTGCCTTCGGGCAGGTTGACGAGGACGTCGGGCTGGAGGCGGCGCGCGCCGTCTTCTTCTTGGCGGACGGCGGCGGCTTGGACGGTGTATTCGCGCCCTTTTTGCAGGCCGGAATGTTCCAAAACGCTTTCTAAAATCATCTCGCCCCAGTTGCCTTGGGTTTTGTTTTGCGTGCCGGTGAGCGCGTCGGTGAGGGCTTTGGCGTCGCTGTGCAGCTGGGTGTTGAGGGTTTGCAGACGTTTGAGTTCGTTTTCGAGGGTCAGCCTTTCGCGCGCTTCTTTTTCATAAGTTTGCTGCACAAGCTCGCTGAAGCCGTGGATGCGTTCGTTGAGCGGAGTGAGCAGTTGGTTGAGGTGGTCGCGGTTTTGCTCGGTGAAGCGGCGGCTTTTCTCTTCCAAAATGGTGTTGGCGAGGTTTTGAAACTGGTCGCCCAAGCTTTGTCGGGCTTCGGCAAGGAGCTTGAGCTTTTCGTCGGCGGCGAGGCGTTCCTGTTCGAGCTGGATGTGGAGGCGTTCGTTGCGGACGTGCAGGTTGTGCGCGTTTTCCTGAAGCTCGGCGTAATCTTGTTTCAGACGACCTGCTTCCTGTTCGCGCTCTTGGAGGTAGCCGATTTGGCGTTCGGCGGCGGCGAAGCGGTTGCCCAATTCCTGCAACTCGCCCTGCAAATCTTGGACATGATAGCGCGCATCGGCAAGCTCGGCGGCGGTTTGCGCCTGATTTTGTTCGGCAAATTCAAGATGCTGGCGGCATTCGGCAAGCGATTGCATCAGGGCAAACTGCTGCGTCTGCGCCTTGTTGCGGGCGAGCAGCCAAGTAATGAGCGCGCCGGACAAAAAGGCAAGCGCGGCGGTCAGAAGGAGCGGGAGATTCATAGGTCGTCTGAAAACGGAAAAAGCAAAAACGGCAATATAGCATGTTTGCAAGGCAAGCTCGCTGCGCGCTTGAGTAGGATAGGGCGGAATGGCTGATAAACCGATGCCGAGCAGCGGGTCGCAGAATGCAGGGCGCAGCAGTCGTATCCAACCGATTTCATTGGGGGCGAACAACAGAGCCGAAACAGAAAGCCTTTTCAGACGACCCTGCCAACATATAAAGATAGACAGGTCGTCTGAAAACCTGAAAACAAGTTTTACACGTTTCGTTGCGCCGGATGAGAGATTTATTTAATGAGCGATTTCACAAGAAAACAGCGGATTCAGGTTTGTCGGGCAGGGATTTTGGTTTCAGACGACCTGTTTTTGCCAAAAATGGATAGATAATTTAAAAAATGGCAATGGCGATTATAGTCTAAGGCTAAAAACCAAAAAGCCAAGCGGAAAAGTGTTGTTTTTTATCTGATTGAAAAATAAAAGGAAAATTTAAAATTTGTCTGAAATGATGTAATTTGGCAACAAAAAATCCGAGAGCATCTATTCTAAAATAAACAATTTGTAATCGGCTTGTAACTAAAACATCGGTGTCATTCCGCAAGACATCGGTGTCATTTTCAAAACCAAAAATAATTTATCAAAATAATTACATTATAGCATTAATACCGCTATTTTCTTTACAAAAAAACTGTATAATTTATCAATTAAGGCGGTATCATGATCCCTATCGATACGGCAGACACGCCGACGGAGAATGCAGATGTTATTAAATAACATTTGATGAATATGAGAAAGGATTACCCGAAATGAAAAATTTATTGACCTTAGCCGCAGCCTCTTTAATCGGTATGGCAGGCGTTACCGTTTCAGCCGCTATGGTTGTCCGCAATATCGAAACTGCTGCAAAAAAATAATTTGAAAACAAACGAAATATTTTAAACGCTTCCCAAAACCCCACAAACAACCCTTCCCGCCCAAGGCGGAGCGGCTTTCGGCTTTCAACCGATTCCGGCATCAGATGCCGACACAAGCGCGAACCGCAGACCGCCAGATTCGATTCAGCGGCGGGAACAAAAGAAAGAGAGATTACCATGAAAAACTTAATCAAATTGGCAGCCGCCTCCCTGATTGGCATGTCCGGTCTGACCGCCAGTGCGACGACCGTCGCCAAAAACATCGCCGAAGCCGGCAAATAATAAGCCGACCCGACGATAACATCCGCAACACAAACACAAGAAAGAGACTCAAAATGAAAGAATTGATCAAACTCGCCGCCGCATCCCTGATCGGTATGTCCGGTCTGGCCGCCGGCGCGACCCACATCGCCGACAATATGCGTACTGCAATTAAAAAATAAGCTCGGGCTGTTTTAAACCCCCAAGCTCTTGGAAGTAACAGCAAAGGTCGTCTGAAAATTTTCAGACGACCTTTTTTGATTTGTCCGACGGGTCAAACGACAGGCGGGACACAAAACATCATCGCAAGGGTTCAAACCAAACGATTTGTTCTTTATCGATATGTATCGGCACGGTATCGCCGGCGGGTAAGTGTTCGGCGGGTAACAGGGTGGTCAGTTCGCCGTATTCGGGGTGGGCGAAGGTCAGGCGCAGGCTGTCTGGCAAGGGCGTGAGGGACAGGATGCGGCAGGGTGTGCCTTGCGGGTCGGGACGGATGGCGTGTGTCGGGATGTGGCGCGCATCGTCGGTGTTGGGCAGCCCGAGCAGGCGGGCGGCTTGGGCGTTGGCGGGGCGGCGGAAGAGTTCGGCGGGCGTGCCGTATTGGAGGATGCGCCCTTCGTGCATGAGGGCGATATGGTCTGCCAGCGCGGCGGCTTCTTCGGGGGAATGGGTCACGAGGACGGCGGGGATGTTTTGACGGCGGATGCTCTCGTCGGTCAGGCGGTAGAGGGTGTGGCGCAGGTGGGTGTCGAGGCTGGAGAAGGCTTCGTCCAAGAGGAGCAGGGACGGTTTGATAATCAGGGCGCGGGCAAGGGCGAGGCGTTGCTGTTCGCCGCCGGAGAGGCTGCCGGGTTTGCGGCGGGCTTCGTTTTCCAAACCGATGTCGCGCAGCGCCTGCATGGTTTGTGCTTCGATTTCGGCTTGGGGCAGGCGGCGCATTTTGAGTCCGAAGCCGACGTTTTCTTGGGCGGTCAGGTGCGGGAACAGGGCGTAGTCTTGAAACATCAGCGAGACGTTGCGTTTTTCGGGCGGGACGGCGGTGATGTCCTGCCCGTCCAGCCAGACTTCGCCGCTGTCGGGTTTGACGATGCCTGCGATGATTTTGAGCAGGGTGGATTTGCCGCAGCCGGAGCGTCCGAGGACGGCAAGGGTTTCGCCTGCGGAGACGGTCAGGCTGATGCGGTCGGCGACGGTTTTGCTGTCGAAGCGTTTGCAGATGTCGGTAAGTCGGAGCATGGGTTTCAGACGACCTTTTGGGGAATCGGGAAAGGAAAACGGCGGGACGTTAATGGTTTTGTACTGTTTTATTTTTTGCATTCAGCGGCAAAGGCTGTCCAGCCAAAGGCTTAGCGGATGCTGCCTGTCGAGCGCGCCGTAGCGTTTAAGGGCTTCGAGGGTAACGAGCTGGGCATCGTACATCATGGTTTGGGACAACATGGTTTCGACGAGTTGCGAAACGTTCATCAATTCGAACCCTGCGACTTCGCCGTCTTGGTTTTCGGGGCGGACGGATTCGGGCAGGACGATGTCGAAGATGTGCAGGATTTCGTTGTGGATGCCGCGCGATACGGGGCGCAGGCTGTGGATTCGGGCGGCGGGGCGGAGGGCGGCTAGGGCGGGCGGCATCAGTCCGGCTTCTTCTTCGCTTTCGCGGCAGACGGCTTCAAACGGGGTTTCGCCGCTGGCAATGCCGCCGCCGACAAGGTTGTCGAGTTTGTCGGGATCGACGGCTTTGTGCGGACTGCGGCGGCCTATCCAAAAATACCAGCTACCGTCGGTTTGCACCAGTCCGTTGAGGTGGACGGCTTGGCTCATGAGTCCGAACGGGCGGAAGGCGGCGCGTTCCAACGCAAAGAGAACCTTGCCCGCGTCGTCGCACACGTCAAACTTTTCGTCGCGCCAGCCGTGCAGCAGTCCGAGGCTTTTCCATTCGTGCGCCAAATGCTGCAAACTGTCGCCCATCGCCAGCCAGTTGTCCGTTTGCAGGCAGAGGTCGTCTGAAATTTCAGAAAGCCCTTCCTGCCAGTCTTGTTTGATCCGTTCGCGCCAAAACGGATTCAGACGACCCAAAGCCAGCCCGTTCAGATAGAGCGTGTTCCAGTCGTCCGACGCGCCGTAACTTGCCCGCGCCCAATCGTAGAGCGCGTCGTGGGTGCGGCGGTCGATCGTTTCGGAAAAACAAGGGCGCGAAGACATGGCTGTTCCTCAATCCAATCATAAACATAAAGCGGATTGTATCTGCTTTGTTTCAATTTGCAATCAACTCTATCCATAGCCGGACGGTACACGATGCAAAGCCAAACCGCCTGAAAACCGCTATAATCGTCCCATTCTGTCGGAGGTCCAACACCATGAGCGAATTGAGCGAAATTCTCGCCTATAATCAAAATTTTGTCGAATCGGGCGAATACGAAAAATATTTCACCGACAAATATCCCGGCCGCGAACTGGCCATCCTGTCCTGCATGGACGCGCGCATCATCGAACTGCTGCCCGACGCGCTCGGACTGAAAAACGGCGACGCCAAGCTCATCAAAAACGCCGGCGCGGTCGTTACCCATCCTTGGGGTTCCGTCATGCGCAGCCTTTTGGTCGCCGTGTTCGAACTCAAAGTCAAAGAAATCATGGTCATTGCCCACTACGATTGCGGCATGAAGGGGCTGAACGCCGCCGGTTTCCTTGAAAAAGTACAGGAAAGCGACATCCCCGACGACCGCATCGAAACCTTGCGCAACGCGGGCATAAACCTCGACAACTGGCTGACCGGTTTCGACAACGTAGAAGACAGCGTCCGCCACACCGTCAAAGTCATCCGCAACCACCCGCTTATGCCCGCCGACATCGCCGTCCACGGACTCGTCATCCACCCGACCACCGGCAAACTCACCCTGGTTGTCGACGGCAGCCCCGAGGCAAAAAGCCTTTCAGACGACCCCGACAACCCATAAACCCGACAGGTCGTCTGAAACCCAAACAGAGCGCACACCACACCCAAGGACACCCATGATAAACATTGGACTTTTCGGCGGCACCTTCGACCCCATCCACAACGGACACCTCCACATCGCCCGCGCCTTCGCCGACGAAATCGGACTCGACACCGTCATCTTCCTGCCCGCAGGCGACCCCTACCACAAAGACCCGTCCCGCGCCTCCGCCCAAGACCGCCTCATCATGACCGAACTCGCCATCGCCGACGACCCCCGCTTCGCCGCCAGCGATTGCGACATCGTCCGCGACGGCGCAACGTACACCTTCGACACCGTCCAAATCTTCCGCCAACAATTCCCCGCCGCCCAACTTTGGTGGCTCATGGGCAGCGACAGCCTCATGAAACTGCACACTTGGAAAAAATGGCAGACCCTCGTGCGCCAAACCCACATCGCCGTTGCCATGCGCCAAGGCGACAACCTCAACCAAACCCCGCGCGAACTCCACGCCTGGCTGGGCGAAGCTCTCCAAAACGGCAGCGTCCGCATCCTCAACGCCCCCCTGCACAACACCTCCTCCACCCAAATCCGCCAAACCCTCCAAAGCGGCAGACTTTCAGACGACCTCCCGCCCCAAGTCGCCCGCCACATCCGCGAACACAAACTGTACCAAAGCGGAAAATAGCGTAAATTCATACAGATAAGTTATAATACCGTCCAAACCCCATTTCATTCCCACCATTAGGAAAACAATGAACGAACAAGAACTGCAAGACCTGAAAAAAATGGTCGAAACCGCCGTCGAAGCCCTCGAAGACATCAAAGCCAAAGACATCTCCGTCCTCGAAACCCAAGAAAAAACCTCACTGTTCGCCCGCATGATCATCGCCAGCGGCGACAGCACCCGCCAAGTTAAAGCCCTCGCCAACAACGTTGCCGTCAGCCTCAAAGAAGCCGGCTTCGAAATCCTCAGCACCGAAGGCGACAGCGGCGAATGGACACTCGTTGACGCAGGCGACCTCGTCGTCCACGTCATGCTGCCCGCCGTCCGCGACTTTTACGACATCGACACCCTTTGGGGCGGCGAAAAACCCAGCTTCCACGCCGGCGCGCAAAAACCCTGGCACGCCGCCGACTAAGCAGCCATCCCAAGCCGTCTGTGCATACAGACGGCTTTATTGCGCACGCCCTACCCCCTTTTTGCCCAAACCGAAGTTTTCAGACGACCCCTTGACCGAACAACAATATCAGCTTCAAAAATCCCGTTTCACCATCATTCAAACCAAAAGGTCGTCTGAAACCTTTCAGACGACCCCTTCCGACCAAGGAAACCCATGAACATCACCGTCCTCGCCGTCGGCACCAAAATGCCCCGCTGGGTGGACGAAGCCGTCGGCGAATACGCCAAACGCTTCGGACGCGACGTCGCCTACACCCTCAAAGAAATCAAACCCGAAAAACGCGGCGCAGGCGTCAACGCCGCACAAGGCATGGCGGCGGAAGAAAAACGCATCCTCGAAGCCATCCCCCAAGGCGCGTTCCTCGTCGTCCTCGACGAACGCGGCAAAGCCCCGACCTCCGTCGAACTGGCGGAACACCTCAAAAGCTGGCAGCAAAACGGCGAACACGTCTGCTTCGTCATCGGCGGCGCCGACGGCATGACCGACCGCCTCAAACAACAAGCCCGCATGATGATGCGCCTCTCCAGCCTCACCCTCCCGCACGGCATGGTGCGCGTCCTTCTGACCGAACAGCTCTACCGCGCCGTCTCCATCCTCCACAACCATCCCTACCACCGCGAATAGCAAAAGCCGTACCCATAGGCAGGCTTTTCGGCTTAAAAAGTAGTTACTTGAAATTATAGGAATTTTTTGTTCCGAACAATTTAATCAAGAAAATTCTTGACAACTTTCCAGAATGAAAGTATAGTTTTACCTTCTGACGCGGGATGGAGCAGCATGGTAGCTCGTCGGGCTCATAACCCGAAGGTCGTAGGTTCGAATCCTGCTCCCGCAACCAATTTCAAAAACCCTCGGTTTTCCGAGGGTTTTTTATTGTCTGCTGTTTTGGTAAAGCAGCAAACGGATTGGTTGCCGCGGGAAGGGGTTATGGCTGATTTTCTTAATTTTTGACACATTCCTTGTCTCGCATAGGCAGGGGAATGACACCCCGCAAATAAAGCAGTATCAATGCGTACGGAACGACCATGGCGTATTGTAAAGGTCGTCTGAAACCTTGGGTTTTGGGGTTTTAGACGACCTTTTTAGAAGATTGGTAATGTGGGCGGACCACTTGAACAGTTCAGGTATTTTTAATTTCTGAATCATCCGGCAGCAAGTCGTGTATGGAACAGTTTAAAGCAGAAGACAGTTGATACAGTTTATCGACCGTTATGTTGACCTCCCCCCTTTCTATTCTACCCATATAGCTTCTGTCTATATCGGCAAGTAAGGCTAAGTTTTCTTGGTTGATATTGGACTGTTTGCGGATTTCTCGGATTTTTACACCTATCAATATACTGATTTTACTCATGAGATTTGTCTTCACAAATCTCAAAATATCCAATTTTGACGTTTATTTATCCACGGATTATAATCCGTATTTTAGGAAATACATAATGTGGAGAACGTCAAATGGCAAGTTATATTGAAAGCTCTTTAGGGCGGAGTGAACGTATTGTTTATAAAGCGCAAGTATCGTGGCTGTCCCAATTCTGGGGGATTGTTTTTGGTATTCTGCTGTTGATGTGGGTAATCGGTATCGTATTGATAGTGTCCGCGGTATTGAATGTAATGACAACCGAGCTTGCTTTAACCAACAAAAGGGTTATCGCAAAGTTTGGCTTTATCCGCCGGCAAACAATTGAGTTAAATATCAACCGCATCGAAAGTATTTCGGTAAATCAAGGTTTTTGGGGCAGGATTTTCAATTATGGTTCCATAGTGGTCAGGGGGACGGGCGGCAGTCATGCTCCGATTCCTTATATCGCCCGACCGATGGAGTTCCGTCAACAATTCAATGACTTTATAGATAACGAAATTGATGCCGCCTCGAAAAATCAAATTGAAGTAAAACCGCCTGCCGTTTGAGATGGGCGGAAACGGTGTTTTTTGTTTTATATAGCAAAATCATAATAAAATATTTATTTCTAGTGATTCGAATATGAAAAGGTCGTCTGAAAACCTGGAAGCGGTTTTCAGACGACCTTGGATTCGGATTTCAAGTGCAACACTATGGTACTAGTGGTTTGAACAGATTCAAGAATAAAACACTTGGCGTTT
>NZ_CEXQBZ010000004.1:0-19984 GCF_982712965.1 Neisseria flava
GTTTTAGGCAATTGAAAATTTTTTGGCGCATTTTTATGCGTCAAATTTCGTTAACAGACTATTTTTGCAAAGGTCTCGAACAGTCTTACTGCTGCGCGGCAGGTTGGCTAACGGTTTCGCGTTTCAAACCGCCGCCGAGTGCTTTATAGAGGTCGGCGAGGTTTTCGAGGCGGGTGAGCTGGTTGGCAAGCAAAGCGGTTTCTGCGCCATAGCTGCTGCGTTCTGCGTCAAGCAGGTCAAGGGCGTTGGATACGCCGTGTTTGTAGCGCAGATTGATGAGACGCAGGGTGTCGTTGTAGGCGCGGCTTTGTTTGTTTAGCGCGGCGTAGCTCTTGTCGAGTTGCTCGCGTGCGACCAAGGCGTTGGATACGTCTTGGAAAGCGGCTTGGACGGCGGCTTCGTACGCGACGATTTGCGCCTCTTTACGCAGCGTGGCTACGTCAAGATTCGCTTTGTTGCTACCCCAGTTGAAAATCGGCAGGGTAATGGAGGGGGCGAACGACCAAATGCCTGTACCGCTTTTGAAAAGACCGCTCAACTCGCCGGACGCTGTGCCGACCGAACCGGTCAGGCTGATGGTAGGGAAGAAGGCGGCACGCGCTGCGCCGATGTTGGCATTGGCTTGTTTGAGCAAGTGTTCTGCGGCGCGGATGTCGGGACGGTTCAGCAGCACTTCGGAACTCAAGCCGGCAGGCAGTCGGGTGATTTTGAACTGTTTGCTCAAAGGCAGCGCGGCAGGCAGGTCTTCCGGCAGGGGTTGGTTAATCAGGGTCGCCAAGGCATTGCGGGCCTGTTCGCGATTTTTGACGGCGTTCGCATAATCGGCTTTGGCGGATTCAATCAGGGCTTCCTGTTGACGCAAATCGACGGCGGAAATCACGCCTGCTTTGTGGCGCATTTGGGAAAGTTTGTAAGTGGTTTCGCGGGTTTTAAGCACGCGCTGCGCCAATGCCATCGATTCTTGGGCGTACAGTTCGTTGAAATGGGCTTTAGCAACGGCGGCAATCAAGGCAAGGTGAGCGGCATCACGGTTCGCAGCTACGCTGAAATAACCTTGCAATGCGGCTTGGCTGTTGCTGCGGACACGTCCGAAAAGGTCCAGCTCGTAGGCTGCCGCGCCCAAACCGACGGTGTATTCGCTGCGGGTAACGCCGCCGCTCAAACTGCCTACCCGAGTTCCGGTACCGCTGGCGTTGATGCTCGGCAGCAGGTCGTTGCGGGCAATCATGTATTGTTTGCGGTAGATTTCGGCGTTCAATGCGGCGGTGCGCAAGTCGGTATTGCGTTCCAACGCGATGTCGATAAGGCGGTGCAGGCGCGGGTCGGCAAAGAAGTCCTGCCAGCCCAAGTCGGCGGCGCGGATACCGTCGTCGAAGGTGTCGTATTTGAAGGTTTCGGCAACTTCAACCTGCGGTTGTTCGTATTTCGGGATCATGGTACAGGCGGACAGCGCGACGGCTGCGGCGACGGTACTCAATACCGTTTTGAATGTCTTTTTGTTCATAAGGATTCCTTGAGGTCGTCTGAAATCCGTGTTTCAGGTTTTCAGACGACCTTTTTGCTTAGTGCTTGTTATCCGTATTTTGATCTTCGAGGGAAATCATGCCCGCTTCGGCAGCGTGTTTTACTGCCATTTCATGTTCGCGCTGAGTTTCCTTGAAGAATTTACGCACGATGACATAAAAGAGCGGCACAAGGAACACGGACAAAATCGTACCGATCAACATGCCCCAGAACACAGTCGTACCGATAGCACGCTGGCTGGCAGAGCTGGCACCGCTGGCAACATACAGCGGAACCACGCCTAAAATGAAGGCAAACGAGGTCATGATAATCGGACGGAAACGCAAGTGTGCAGCGGCAAGCGCGGCTTCAATCGCGCTCTTACCCTGCGCTTGCAGGTCTTTGGCGAACTCGATAATCAAAATCGCGTTTTTCGCACTCAAACCCATCACCGTAACGAAACCGACTTGGAAGTAGATATCGTTGGCGTATGCCGGAATACTGCCCAGCAGCGCTTCAAACATATTGCGCCCCGTAACGCCCAATGCCGCGCCAATCAAGCCCAACGGAATCACAAGGATAACTGCCAACGGGATAGACCAGCTTTCGTACAAAGCAGCCAATACCAAGAATACAGCGGCAGCGGCCAATGCGTACAACACGACGGTTTGCGAGCCGCCTTTGGCCTCTTCACGAGACTGGCCGCCCCATTCCAGACTGTAACCGCCGCCCATGTCATCAACCATTTGCTGTACCGCAGCCATGGCCTGACCGGAAGATACGCCATTAACAGGCGAACCGGAAAGCTCCATTGCAGGATAACCATTGAAGCGGACGCTTTGTTCCATACCGTTTACCCAAGAAACAGTAGCAATGGTAGAAAGCGGTACGGCAACACCGGATTTATTCGGCACGGTCAAGTTCAGAATATCGGCAGGCTGCATACGGGCACTCGCATCAGCTTGTACCATCACGCGTTGCAGACGGCCTTGATTCGGGAAGTCGTTTACATAAGACGAACCCAAAGAAGAAGCCAAAGCAGTACGGATGTCAGAGAACGAAATACCTTGTGCAGCTGCGGCAGAGCGATTGATGTCGATTTTCAACTGCGGCGCATCTTCCAAACCGCTCGCACGAACGGTACTTGGGTTAAACAAACCGCTTTTGCGCATTTTGTCAATCAGCTCATTGCGCTTGGCCAACAATGCAGCATGGCCGCTGTTGTTACGGTCTTGCAGGTAAATCGTCAAGCCGGAACCTGTACCCAATTCCATAATGGCTGGAGGCACAATCGCCAAACCGAAACCGTCTTTCAGCGTAGCCATCATCATACCGGTCAACTTACCGGAAATAGAAGTCGCATCGCTGCCCGGAGCAGTACGTTCGCTCCAATCTTTCAGAATGACAAAGCCCAAAGCCATGTTTTGACCGGAGCCTGAAAAACTGAAGCCGGAAACGGTAATAATGTTCTCAATCTCAGGTATAGATTTTGCCAGTTGAGTGATTTGAGCCAAAGTTGCATCGGTACGCTCTTTGGTTGCACCGGCAGGCAATTGTACGCTCAACATCAAGTTACCTTGGTCTTCAGACGGCAAGAAGGAAGTCGGCAGACGCATAAACAGGAATACGCCCACAACAGTCAAACCAATATAGACAACCATCATGCGCAAAGTCTTGCGCAAGACTTTGGCAACCCAGCCTTCATAGCCGTGTGTCCAGTTGTCAAATTTTTTGTTAAACCAACCAAAGAAACCTTTTTTCTCTTCGTGATGACCCTTCTGAATCGGTTTGAGCATGGTGGCACACAATGCCGGAGTCAGCGTCAAAGCAAGGAATGCGGAGAAGCCGATCGATGCCGCAATGGTCAAGGCAAACTGTTTGTAAATGTTACCGGTTGCACCGCTAAACATCGCCAGCGGCACAAATACAGACATCAACACGGCAGTAATACCGATTACCGCACCGGAAATCTGACCCATCGCTTTTTTGGTTGCAGCCTTAGGCGACAGACCTTCGCTCGCCATAATACGCTCAACGTTTTCAACGACCACAATCGCGTCATCGACCACAATACCGATCACCAATACCATCGCAAACATGGTCAATACGTTAATCGACATACCCATGTATGAGATAAAGGCAAAACCGCCCAACAGGGAAATCGGTACAACAATGGTCGGAATCAGCGTATAGCGGATGTTTTGCAGGAAGAGATACATCACTAAGAATACCAAAACAATGGCTTCCAAAAGCGAATGGATCACTTTCTCAATCGAAATTTCCACAAATTTGGAAGTATCGTAAGGAACTTTCCAGCTCATGCCGTCTGGAAAATACTTCTGCAAAACCGCCATTTTTTCTTTTACTGCAGTCGCCGTTGCCAAAGCGTTACCGCTGTTAGACAGCATCACTGCCATACCGGTGGTGTTCACGCCGTTCAAGCGTGTAGAAGTAGAATAGTCCTGCATACCCAAGCTGACTTTGGCAACGTCTTTCAGATAGACGTTCGAGCCGTCAGTATTGGATACCAAAATGATGTTGCCGAACTCTTCAGCAGTGCTCAGCTGACCTTGCGCTGTAACGGTCGCCGAAATGGTCTGACCTGCAGCCGCCGGCAAAGAACCGATGGAGCCTGCTGAGATTTGAATGTTTTGTGTCGCAAGCGCATTGGTTACCGTTGCAAAAGACAGGTTGTAGTTTTGCAGTTTTTTCGGGTCAACCCAAATACGCATGGCGCGTTGCGCACCAAACAATTGTACCTGCCCTACCCCGTCGATACGCTGCAGTTCAGGAATGATATTGCGCTGGGCGTAATCGTTCATTTCCTCAATGGATTGCTTTTCAGAAGAAAGCATGACCACTTGCAAGAAGTTGGAACGCGCTTTAGATACGGTTACACCATATTGCTGTACGGTAGACGGCAATGTGGACAACACTTCCGACAATTTGTTCTGCACGTCCACCTGCGCCAAATCTTCATCGGTCTCAGGTGTAAACGTCAGACTGACGCTGCCGCTGCCGCTGGAATTGGCAGAAGTCGTCATATAGTCCAAACCTTCCACACCGTACATATTACGTTCGATAACGGCCAGTACGCTGTCTTCCATTACCTGAGCAGAAGCGCCCGGATAAGTAGCGCGCAAAGTAATGGTCGGTGCAGCAACGGACGGATATTGGGAAATCGGCAGTTTTTGAATGCCGAAAATACCCGCTGCGATGATAAAAATCGCAATCACCCATGCAAAAATGGGGCGGTCAATAAAAAACTTAGCCATGGATGCCTTCCTTATTTAGCCGCAGATGCCGGTTTGGCTTCAAAGGTCATCTGAACGTCTTTTTTCGCTTCGGAAGCAGCTTTCGGAGCAGCTCCGGCAGCAGATGCCGCCGCATTTTCAGGAGATGTCCATTCTTTAGGCGTTACCTTTTTCGCGCCACTCATGGCGGCGATACTGGTGCCGTCCACAACGACTTTGTCGCCGTCGTTCAGACCCGCAGTGATAATCCAGTTGGTTCCCTGCTGCTGGGTGACTGTTACCTCGCGCGACTCCATTTCGCCTTTGGCGTTCACAATCGTTACAGTATCTTTCGTACCGCGCGTTACTGCCTGCTGCGGCACGACAAAGGCATTAGCAACAGCAACCTGCTCCATCAGGACGCGCACATAGAGACCGGGCATCAGGATATTTTTGTCGTTCGGCACTGACGCGCGCAGCGTGATTTGTCCAGTCGTTTCGTTAACAGACGGATCGGAGAACAGCAAACGGCCTTTGTGCGGATAAACTTCGCCGTTGTCGAACTTGATGCCCACTTCAATCGCGCCGTCCACGCCCGACAGCTTGCCTTCGGCAACCTGTTGGCGCAGCTTCATCACTTCGGTCGCAGATTGAGTGATGTTCACATACATAGGATTGGTTTGGCGGATGGTTGCCAGAACGGTCGTATCACCCGCGTTCAACAGCGTACCTTCGGATACTTTAGACTGACCGATAAAACCTGAAATTGGCGCGGTAATGCGCGCCCTGTTCAGATTGATACCGGCAGATTTAATCGCCGCCTGAGCCGCTTTGACGCTTGCTTCGGCAGAACGTTTCGCCGTTACCGCCGCATCGTAGTCCTGTTTACTGATGGCATCGGCGGCAACCAGCGGTTTGTAACGCGCCAAGTCGGCATTGGCTTTGGCAAGGGTTGCCTGCGCGCTTGCCAATTGGGCGCGCGAGCTTTCCAGATTTGCTTCATAGGTGGAGCTGTCGATTTGGTAAAGCGGCTGCCCGGCGCGGACATAGCTGCCCTCTTGGAACAGGCGTTTTTGGATGATACCGCCGACTTGCGCGCGGACATCCGCAGTACGCAGCGACTCCAAACGTCCCGGCAGCTCGGTCGTCAACGCGATAGTTTCAGGATGGACGGTAACGACACCGACCACAGGAGCGGGAGCCTGCTGTGCCGCTGCCTGCTGCCCTGCTCCGCCCGCTTCGCCTTTCGCCGTATCACCACCTTTACCGCACGCCGAAAGAGCCAGCGCAATAGCGGCAGCGATTGCCGTCATGCTTTTCACCTTAGAAGCATAAAAAGTCATTATTTTTCCTATCTAGATAATTGTATAATTGTTATGAAGTTTCACTATATGCTTTGTTATTGTAGCCGATTTTTGGTTCCGAAAACAACAATCGCCTGCTTCAATATCTGAAGCAGGTCGTCTGAAAAAAAGAGTTTATATTTGAGAGCCAATCTCAATTACAGGCGTCATTATACATACATGCTTGCATGGATACAAAGTATTTTTTATAATCCCCAACATTCCACTTAACTTGAAACAGGCATCATGCGGAAAACCAAAACCGAAGCTCTTAAAACCAAAGAACATTTAATGCTCGCCGCGCTGGAAACCTTCCACCAAAAAGGCATCGCGCGCACTTCCCTCAACGAAATCGCCCAAGCCGCCGGCGTCACGCGCGGCGCTTTGTATTGGCATTTCAAAAACAAAGAAGACTTGTTCGACGCCCTCTTCCAACGCATTTGCGACGACATCGAAAACTGTATGCATCAGGACGCAGCTGATAGCAATGAACAAGAGTGGCCGCTTTTCCGCCGCACCTTGATGCACTTTTTCACGCGTCTGCAAACCAACGACATCCACTATAAATTCCACAGCATCCTGTTTTTAAAATGCGAACACACCGATCAGAACGCCGCGGTCATCGACATCGCGCATAAACATCAATCCATTTGGCGCGAAAAAATTACCGAAGTTCTGACCAAATCCATCGCCCAACATGCCTTATCCGAAGATTTGGATACCGACATGGCGGTCATCTTCATCAAATCGACGCTGGACGGTCTGATTTGGCGTTGGCTCTCGTCCGGCAAAAATTTTGATCTCGCCCAAACCGCACCGCGTGTGATCGACATCCTCTTGGACAATCTGAAAAACCACCCGCAACTGCGTAAGCAAAAATAACGAACTGCATACAAGAAGGTCGTCTGAAAACAAATATTGTACGTTTTCAGACGACCTTTTATTTTTGCTGAGATTTCTAGTCTAGCAACTGTTACTCCCGCTTCTCAATCATGATTTTTCATCTACATCGAAATGGCAGCAATGACAATCACCATACCCACACACCAGCTCCTTCGTTTAAGAAAGGCGCAATCATGCGCCTTTTTTTACGGGCTTAACGATTAGGTATGTGTGTCCAAAAGAATGCGGAATCCGTCTATTTCGATGATGCCTCAATCCAAAATCTTGCCGACGATTTCGCCCACGTCTTTCGACAATCCTTCCTGCGCCCGAATGCGCTGCAATTCTTGTTTCACCAAGTTTTTGCGGTGCGGCTCGAGCTTGTTGCAGAGGTTGAACGCCTGCACTAAGCGGGCGGCGACCTGCGGGTTGAAGCGGTCGATTTCGATGACTTTGTCGGCGATGAAGCGGTAGCCGCTGCCGTCTTGTGCGTGGAAATACGGGACGTTGCGGCTGAAGCTGCCGATGAGCGAACGGGCTTTGTTGGGGTTTTCGAGGCTGAATTTCGGATGCTGCAAGGCGGTTTGAACCTGTTGCAGGGTGTCGCTGCGGCGGCTTGAGCCGACGAGGGCGAAATATTTGTCCATCACCAGCGCGTCGTCTGAAAACTTGTCGGCAAACTGCGCCAGCAGGCGGTTGCGCGTATCACTTTCGTTGCCGTTGACGGCGGACAGGATGCCCCATTCGTGGGTCATGTTTTGCGCCATTTCGCCGTATTTTTCGGCAACGGTTTCGATGTGGACGGGGTCGGCGCGCAGGACGAAGGCGCGGCAGACGTTGCGCAGCGTGCGCCAGCCGGCGGTTTCAGGGCTGTATTCATAGCTTTGGTTTTCCTGCTTCGCCGCCTGACGGTTCAATTCGTGCCATTTCGGCAGGAAGTGGGCGGCAAGCGTATCCAACAGGGCTTCGCGCGCCTGATGGTAACGCAGCGGGTCGATGTTTTCTGCGCCGTCCCACAGCTCGGCTTCAGACGGCACGCCCAAAAGCAGGGCTTTGAAGGCGTTGTCCAAGAGGTCGTCTGAAATGACTTTTTCGACGGCAGCAAGCAGTTTTTCGTGTTTCGGCAGCTCAACGCCGTCTGAAAGCGCGGCAAGGTTGGCGGCGACGGCGCGGCGGTAGAGAATTTGGGCGGCTTCCCAGCGCGTGAAGGCGTCGCTGTCGTGGGCAAGCAGGAGCAGCAGGTCGTCGTCGCTATACGGATAGTTCAGGTGCACCGGCGCGCTGAACCCGCGCAGCAGCGAGGGAACGACGGCTTCGGTTACGCCTTCAAACTGGAAGGTCTGCTCGGCTTCGGTCAGCAGCAACACGGCTTCGGTCGCACGTTTGCCCTGATAATCGAATGCCACCGCTTCGCCGTTGCGGTTCAGCAGCCCGATTTTGACCGGAATCATCATCGGCTGCTTGTCCGCCATATCGGGCGTAGGCGGCACGGTTTGTTTAATGGTTAACTCAAAAATATTGTTTTTCAGACGACCTTCCGCTTCCAAAACGGGCGTTCCCGCCTGGCTGTACCACAGGGCGAATTGGTCGAGATTGATGCCGTTCGCGTCCGCCATCGCCGCGCGGAAATCGTCGCAGGTCACGGCTTGCCCGTCGTGGCGTTGGAAGTAGAGCTTCATGCCTTTCTGGAAGCCCTCTTCGCCGAGCAGGGTGTGATACATCCGCACCACTTCCGCGCCTTTTTCATAAACGGTCATGGTGTAGAAATTGTTCATCTCCTCATAGCTGGCGGGGCGCACCGGATGGGCGGTCGGGCCTGCGTCTTCGGGGAACTGGTGCTGGCGCAGCAGGCGGATGTTTTCGATGCGGCGCACGGCGCGGCTGGCGCGGTCGCCGGAAAATTCTTGGTCGCGGAACACGGTCAGCCCTTCTTTCAGCGAAAGCTGGAACCAGTCGCGGCAGGTCACGCGGTTGCCCGTCCAGTTGTGGAAATACTCGTGTCCGACGACAGATTCGATGCCTTCGAAATCGGTATCGGTGGCGGTGCGGCTGTCGGCGAGGACGAACTTGGTGTTAAAGATGTTCAAACCCTTGTTTTCCATCGCGCCCATATTGAAATCGCCCACGGCGACGACCATGAAAATATCCAAGTCGTATTCCAAACCGAAGCGCGTTTCGTCCCACTTCATCGCGTTTTTCAACGATTCCACGGCAAAGCCGACCTTGGGCTTGTCCGCTTCGGTGGTGTAAAACTCGATTTTGACGTTCCTGCCGCTCATGGTGGTGAAACGGTCTTCCGTGACCGCCAAGTCGCCCGCGACCAAAGCAAACAGATAGCTCGGCTTGGCAAACGGGTCTTCCCATTTCACCCAATGGCGGTCGTCTAAAAACTCGCCGCCGTCGATTTTGTTGCCGTTGGAAAGCAAAACGGGATAGCGTTTTTTGTCCGCGACGATGGTGGTCGTGAACTTGGACATCACATCCGGACGGTCGATGTAAAACGTGATTTTGCGGAAGCCCTCCGGCTCGCACTGGGTAAACAGATTGCCGCCGGAAGCATACAGCCCCATCAGCGATTTATTCTCCGCCGGCAGGATTTCGGTTTCCACTTCGACGGTGAAGCGTTCGGACGGCGCGCCCGCAATCGTCAGCGTCTCGCCTTCCAACACATAATCCGCCGCCGCCCCGTTGATTTTGACGGACAAGAGTTTCGCCGAACCGTCCAACACCAGCGGCTCCCCCACCCTCTGCGGCTCGACCGTCAAACGGGATTTCACGACGGTTTGCGGTTCGGCAATATCAAAATGCAGGTCGGTTTCGAGAATACGGTAGGCAGGCGTTTGGTAATCTTTCAGATAATGGACGGTTTTGCTCATGGTTTTGCTTTCGGGTAAAAATTGGAATACAGACGGCAAGCATAACGTTTCAGACGACCTTAATTCAAGCCTTCTGTCGAATTTTTATCGTATAGTGGATTAAATTATAGTGGATTAAATTATAGTGGATTAAATTTAAATCAGGACAAGGCGACGAAGCCGCAGACAGTACAAATAGTACGGCAAGGCGAGGCAACGCCGTACTGGTTTAAATTTAATCCACTATAGCTATATCGCAGGCTCAAATGAAACCTTCCGCATCTTGGTATTTGCAACCCACAACGAAAAGGTCGTCTGAAACCCAAATTGGTTTTCAGACGACCTTTTTCATTTCAAACCGATAGGCTTATTTATTGAAGAAAATCAGCGTCCACGGCAAGACGTAGGCTTGCAGCAGGGTCAGCAGACCGACGAAGGTACAGAAAATCAAACTGTGTTTCACAGTGAAGCGGAACAGGTTGGATTCTTTACCTTCCAGACCGACTGCCGCGCAGGCGATGGCGATGGATTGCGGCGAAATCATTTTGCCGGTCACGCCCCCGGTGGTGTTGGCAGCAACGGTCAACTCAGGCACGACGCCGATTTGATGCGCGGTGCTGGCTTGCAGCGAGCCGAAGAGCGCGTTGGCGGAAGTGTCCGAACCAGTCAGGAATACGCCCAGCCAGCCGAGGAACGGCGAGAAGAACGGGAATACGGTGCCAGTGGCGGCGAGGACGAGTGCCAATGTGGACGACAGACCTGAATAGTTTGCCACGAATGCGAAGCCGAGTACCAAGCCGATAGACAGGATGGACAGGCGCAGTTCTTTGAGCGTTTCAAAGAAAGTGCCGACGGCTTCGGAAGGTTTCATTTTCAGCAAGGCGGCGGAAACGATGGAAGCAAACAGGATTGCCGTGCCGACTGCGCCGAGGAGGTCGATTTTGAACACGGCGGCGTATGGTGTCGGTTCGCTGACGATGGGCGCGGCTTTTTGTACCAAATTGTGCAGCATCGGCCAGTCGAATTTAATGGTGGCAACACCCAAAGCCTCTTTCACGCCCTTAATCGTCCACACGCTGACGAAAACGGTCAGGATGGCGAAAGGCGACCAGGCTTTGATGATTTGTCCGGCAGTGTATTCGCCCGCTTTGCGCTCGGCCGGTTTTTTCATGCCGTTGAAGGTGAAGATTTCTTTAGGCTGCCATTTTTTCAGGAAGGCAGACAGACAAACCAGGCTGACCAATGCGGAGGTTACGTCTGGCAATTCCGGACCGATGAAGTTGGCAGTAATGAACTGGGTAGTGGCGAAAGATACGCCCGCCACCAATACGGCAGGCCAAGTTTGGCGTATGCCGCGCATACCGTCCATCATGGCGACCAGCCAGAAAGGAACGATAATCGACAGGATCGGCAGTTGGCGGCCAGCGACCTGACCGATGTGGTAAGGGTCGAGGTTAGACACTTGACCGGCAACCAGGATTGGAATACCCATCGCGCCGAAAGCCACAGGCGCGGTATTGGCAATTAAACACAAACCGGCGGCGTAAAGCGGATTAAAGCCCAAGCCCACCAACAACGAGGCGGTAATCGCCACCGGCGCGCCAAAGCCTGCCGCGCCTTCGAGGAATGCGCCGAAGGAGAAGCCGACCAGCAACATTTGCAGGCGTTGGTCTTCGGTAATCGAAATCACGGAAGCGCGGATGATGTCGAACTGCCCTGTTTTCACGGTAATTTTATACAGGAACACGGCAGTAACGATAATCCATGCAATCGGCCACAAACCGTAAGCGAAGCCGTACAGCGCGGAAGAAACCGCCATGCCAGCAGGCATTCCGAAACCTAATACGGCAACGCCAAGCGCAATCAGAAGCGTATAAAGCCCCGCCTGATAGCCTTTAAGCTTCAGGACGGTCAGTGCGACAAAGAAAAAGATAATGGGCAGGAGGGCGACGGCTGCCGTCAAATATAGGCTGCCGCCCACTGCGGTATAGTTTTGAATCCAAGTTTCCATTGGGAAAATCTCCGAATATTTTTCTAATATACTTTCCTAAATTGGTAAAACCAATTTTTTGAACGGAGGACACTTTACGAAACTTTAATATGGCAGTCAATTATTTTTTTAAACAACCTTACTACATAAGTGCAAAATTGTTATTTAATTTTAAATAAAACAAAACATTATATGAATTGTAAAAATGTAACCCGATATAGTTTTAAACCATATTCGGGTAGAACAAGCCATATTGACGGGATATGGCCGGTTAATTAGAATACCGCGACATTGGGCATACCAATTTGGTCATGCCAATTTTGACGCAGATTGCCATTTCAGACGACCTGCCGCATCACATTATCGGATTTGAGTCTTCCTCATAAAGAAAACATGAGGGAAAAGAGGGAATTAAAATGACAAAACTGGTTCGGCCACAAAAAATCAGCGACCAAATATTGTCGATATTAGAAGAACGGATTGCGACGGGCGTTTACGAAGAAGGCGGCAAAATCCCGCCCGAACGCACGTTGGCGGAAGAATTCGGCGTATCGCGCCCGTCGGTCAGGGTCGCACTGAACATCTTGATTGCGCGACAGGTTTTGGAAGCGCGTCAGGGTGACGGCTATTACGTTTCCGTCAAACCGCAACAAGATTTCCTCCAAAGCTGGCAGGAATTGCTCGGCAAACATACCAACTGGGAAACCGACGTTTTCGATTTCAGCTGCCATATCGAAGGCTGCATGGCATCGCTGGCTGCCGAGCGGCGCACCGATGCCGATTTGAAACGGATTGATTTTTGGCGGCAAAAATTCGAATCCGCCTGCGAAAGCGGTCATCTGGAACATCAAAGCGAAGCCGACGTAAGCTTTCACCAAACCATCGCCGATGCCGCACACAACATCCTCTTCAGCCACCTCTCCGGCGGCCTGCTCAAAATGCTCTACCGCCAGACGCGTAGCAGCATCATCTATTCCAACCAAACCGAAGACCCGCGCCCCAAGCTGATCGCGCAACACCGCGCCATCTACGAAGCCATACTCGAACGCCGCCCTGCCGATGCCGCCGAAGCCGCCAAAATACACTTAAACTACGTCGCCAACAGCATCTTGCAAAACAGGGAATACAAAAGCCGCAACGAACACGCCGACACGCTGGCGCAGAACGACTTGAAGCGGGCGCAGGACTGGTAAACATTCAACACTTCTCAGATTAGAGCATGAATACTTCGGCGGCTAATCCTTCTTGCTGATATAAGTTCATGCACACAAAGGTCGTCTGAAAACCTGAATGCAAGGTTTTCAGACGACCTTTTTCTATTTCTTGTTTTACACATTAAGCCCATACAACAAGATTTGTCTGAAAATTAAACCTATTCAAATACCAATATTTATAACCATCCAACGCCTTGAAATTTAATTTATTTTAAGCGCAGACAGGCAAAAAAACGCCTCCTGCCGGGAGTTGGCGGAGGCTATCCAAGGAGTTTTAAAAAGTAACCCTAAAGAACTATGAAACTAGTCAAAAAGAACTATATTACTAATCTGAACGGTTTGCAAGCTCGTTGAACGGTCTTAAATTAACTTTACGTCCGAACAAGGCTTGGATTTCAGATTGATGGCTGATACCGATGACGAGGGTGTCGGGTAAAGCACGTTTGAGGGTTTGCATCAGCGCCAATGCGGATTCGCCGTCGAGCTGGTTGGTGGCTTCGTCGAGGAACAGGATTTGCGGTTTGTGCAGCAGCGCGCGGGCGAGGCTGAGGCGTTGCTGTTCGCCGCCAGAGAGGATGCCGTGCCATTCGGCGGATGGTTTGTCTAAATTATCTTTCAGGCGGCCTAGTCCGACTTGCTCCAAGGTCGTCTGAATGAGTCGGTCGTCTTGGCAGGCGGGGTGGGGATAGCTGACGGTGTGGCGCAGGGTGTCGGCGGGGAGGTAGGGAAGTTGGGGCAGAAAGAGGAGGCTGCCGTCGAGGGCAAAGCTGCCTTGGTAATACGGCCATAAGCCTGCGAGGGCGCGCAGCAGGGTGGATTTGCCGATGCCGCTTCTGCCTTCGAGCAATACCCATTCGGGGGCGTGGGCTTCGAGGTTGATGTCGGTAAGCAGGGGGCTGCCGGTTTGGGTGTGGACGGTGAGGTTTTGCAGAGCGAGGATGCCGCTGTGGCGGCGGTTGTTTAAAGTCGGGGCGGGTTCGGAGGCTGGGCTTCTGCCTTCCTGTTCTACTTGTTCCAATGCCGTCTGAAAACCGGAGAGGCGTTCAACGACTGCCGCCCATTCGATGAGGCGGCGGTAGGAGTCGGTAAACCAGCCGAAACTATCTTGGACGCGGGCAAACGATGTGCGGGTCTGCATCATGTCGCCGAAAGTCATGGTTTTGGCGAGGTACATGGGCAGGGTGGCGAGGATGGGGATGAAGATGCTGATGCGCACATAGGTCGCCCAAAAGGTTTCTTGGCGGAATTCGCAGTTGGTGAGCCGCCGCCAGTTGTCGCGGATGCGGAGGTAACGTTGTTTCAGACGACCTGTTTCGGCTTCGCCGCCGTTGTAAAAGGCGATTTGTTCAGCGTGGTCGCGCACGCGCAGGAGGGCGGCGCGGTAGTCGGCTTCGCGGTGCTGGCGGTCGATGTTGAGGTTTTTGAGTTTGCGGCCGACGAGGTGGGCAATCAGGGTGCTGATGACGGAATAAATCAGGGCAACCCAGACGAGGTAGCCGTGTATGGTGATGTCGCGCCCGCTAATGTTGAAGGTCTGCACGCCGGAGAGTGTCCACAATACAGCGACGAACGCGCTGAACTTGGCAATATTATTGATGAAGGAGCGGAACAGTCCGATGCTTTTGTCGGCGAGGAGGTAGATGTCTTCGGCGATGCGCTGGTCGGGGTTGTCGGGTTCGCCGGTCAGGCGCAGGCGGTAGTGTTTGTGGCCTTCGAGCCAGTTTTGCTGGAATTGTTCGGTCAGGTGGGTACGCCAGCGGAAGATAAGGCGTTTTTGCAGCCAGTCGCCGCAAACAATGCAGCCGATAATCATCGCCATGTAGCCGAGGTATTCGATGATAAGCGCGGGCATGGATGCGCCGTCAAACGCGGCGAGCGCGTCGTAGAAACGTTTGTCCCACGCGGCGATCCAAACGCTGATGGTAATAGAGAATAGGGTAAATCCTATCAAAACGGCGAGCATCAGCCATTGGAGGCGGCCGTGTGCCCCCGACCAAAAAGGGCGGGCAAGGTAAAAGAATTTTTTGA
Organism: Neisseria flava; assembly: GCF_982712965.1. Classification (NCBI taxonomy): domain Bacteria; kingdom Pseudomonadati; phylum Pseudomonadota; class Betaproteobacteria; order Neisseriales; family Neisseriaceae; genus Neisseria; species Neisseria flava. The sequence goes on from NZ_CEXQBZ010000004.1 coordinate 15,049, forward strand.
GGATGTTCATGGGGGTGTGTTGGTACAAATAACGGGAGGTCGTCTGAAAATCTGCATCGGCGGGATAACGGCATCAGACACGTTATCCGACGCTTTTGTTTCCTGATGGGTTTCAGACGACCGTTTGCAGATGTTCAAATGAAAATACCGATGCCGTCATGTCGATATGGGCGGACATGACGGCAGGGGCAAGAGGTCGTCTGAAAGCCGGATTGTGTTTTCAGACGACCTCTTTCTTTGCGGTAACGACATTGCTGTTTTCAGACGACCTTACATTTTCCACTTCAGGCTGAACACGGCATTGCGCGGTTCGCCGTAGAAGTTGCCATAGTTTTTTGTACGGTTGCTGTTGTTTTCATAGTAGCGTTTGTCAGTCAGGTTGTTGACTGCCAGCCCCAGTTGCAAATTATCGGTCGGACGGTATTGCAAACCGGCATTCCAAACGGTATAGCCGCCTTGTGGCAGCTTACTGCCGGTTTTGCTTTGACTGGACAAGCCCATACCGATACTTAACTTACCGTTTGCAAACGGCGGCGTATAGCTGCTGTAAGCGCGGAAAATGTGTTTTGGGGTCCAGTTGGCAAAATCGCCCTCGGTATTGGGATGGTTTTCTGTTTTGCGAATATTGTAGGTATAGCCGGCAAACAGTTTCCAATTTGCGCCGATTGCTCCGGAAATTTCCGCATCTACACCGCGGCTGCGTTCTTTTGCGGGAACGTAGTAGAAAGTCTGTTTCCTGTTGCCGCTGGCCGGAACGTTGACACGCACGCCGACGTTGGTGTTATCGGTTTGGAACAGGGAAACGGCCGTATTGAGTTTGCTCTGCATCCATTCGCCTTTCCAACCCAATTCGTAGTTTTTACCGACTTCGGGCGCGAGATAGCTGTTGTCTGCATTTGTTTTCAGAGTCGGTTTGTAGATGGATGTATAGCCTGCATAGAAGCTTTGCCCCAGCATGAAATCGTAAGTGATGCCGATGTATGGAATGAATTTGCTGTTTTTGACCGAATAGGTTTTTGCATCGTTGTCCGGAGCGCCTGCATAACGGGACCAGTTGTAATTGAAGTCGCGTTTCCAATGGGTATAACGTCCGCCTACCAACAGATGCAGTTTTTCCGTAGGATTGATGCGGGTACCTGCTGCAAGGGCGTGCGTATAGAAATGGTTGTTGCTGTCCATAATGCTGTATGGTTCGGCAGCCCAGTCCGGCTGGGGGATAACGGCAGAAAATGGATCGTAGCTGCCGGTTGCCTGCATACGGGTATGGTGCAGGGTATTGCGCTCTTTCGAATAATTATGAGTCAGGAAGATGTCGTGGGTTTGACCCAAGGCTTCAAACTTGCCGCGCAGGTTGTTTTGAATATGCAGATGTTTGCTGTCGTGCTGATAGCGGAAAGCCTGTTGGTCTTCAATACCGATGGATTGATTGGCTTTCAATCCGCTTTTGTCTGCCATTAAGAAAGCATACCTTTGGTCGGAGTGGCTGTTTCGCCAATCGATTTTGCTGTTCCATTTCCAGTTGTCGTTGAAGTAGTGGTCAAATTCTGCAAAAACACCGTTTTTGATGAATCGCCCATGATTCCAATCCGCACCGAAATAGCTGTCGCGCGGCAGACTGCTTCCGTCTTCCCATAAAGGTAAGCCGTTGAGATTGGGGGTGTTGAGCTGGGCGATACGATACGCACCGACAGAAACCTTGCTGTTTTCTCCGATGTCTTTTTCCAAAACGCCATAAAGAAGGCTGTTTTGCCCTTTCACTTTATCCTGAAATGTTTTGTCATGATCAAAACTGCCGACAATACGCCCACGGAGTTGGTTTTCTGAGCTTAAAGTGCCCGAGGCATCCAATTCGATATGCCGTTTGCCGAAACGGTCGGCTAAACCATTCATACTGATTTGTTTTTTAGCCGTCGGTTTTTTGCGTACGGCATTAATGGTACCGCCGGGCGCGCTGTTGGATTGGGTTAGCCCGGCCGCACCGCGCACAACTTCAATGTGGTCATACATGGCAAGGTCGGTGATGTTGTGCCCATCTCTGGCGGGGCTGCCAAATATGCCCGGCGCACCAATAGTAGTGGCCATGCCGTCTTCTTCCAATTTTTCAATATAGAATCCGCGGCTTTGGAAATGGGTGCGGTTCCCTTGGCGAACGACATTTACGCCAGTCGTTGTTTTCAACGCATCTGCAAGCGTAGTAATACCTTGATCGTTAATTTGGTTTTTTGTAATAACGCTGACCGATTGCGGCGTCTCACGCGGAGTCAATGCCAGTCCTGTGGTAGAACTCATAGCCGAAGTCGTATAGTCATTTCGATTTTCGGTACGCAGGCTGCGGTTTTTGCCGACCACATTGACCTGATTTAATTCCACCTGTTGTACTTCTTCAGCGGCTTGAACGGCTTGCGGCAGCGCGGCAAGGCAGAGTGCCAAGGTACTGAGTTTGAAAAGTTTCTCTTTATTTGAATGGTTCATTTGATTGATCCCGGATAAAGCTGTTGTCGTAAAATGTTTATTTTTATTTGATATTTATAGCCATAAAAACTATAAATATTCAAAGTATTAGGTTTTTCAGACGACCTTCGTCAGATAAAACGAATAAAAGTTATCAAACCCTTTCAGATAAAAAAATGTTGCCGCCGGGCGGAGTACCCAATGGCAACTACTTATCCAAGGTTGTAGAATAGATATAAGGAATTAGCTGAAAAATACTTATTAAGAACTATACTCTATCTGTAAAAATTGGCAATCGTTTTTTTCAGACGACCTCACGTTTTTTCACATACTCTTGCCATAAGTCAAAATTCTGTCCGGCAAAAATACCCTCTCTCCCGCGGGGTGGGAGAGGGGGCTTTATTTGCGTATCAGTCAGCTTTATCTTTGTTCCTTCTGCGGATGAAGGACAAGGTGGATTGAAATGTGGCTAGGCAGGTCGTCTGAAAATCAGTCAATGCCTATTCTGCGTCATTATCTTTTTTGAATCGTTTATCTAGTAGTTTCAAAATCTAAAGGTCGTCTGAAACGGCTTTCAGACGACCTATGCTACAATTTCACGAATCCGAACCCATTACAGGAAAACTCATGGAAGCCACCGTCTATCTCGAAGACAACGAATACATCGCCTTATGCGACCTCTTGAAGCTCGCCGGACTTGCCGAAAGCGGAGGACAAGCGAAAGCGTTTATCGCCGAAGGACTGGTGTTGCGCAACGGCGAAACCGAAACCCGCAAAACCGCCAAAATACGTGGCGGCGAAGTCATCGAGTTTGACGGCGCGCGCTTGGAAATCGCCGATGGATACGACCCTGAAGAATAAAGCCGAAGCCCTCTTGGGCGAGCCGCTTCTAGACGAACCCGTCCGCCCCGAGTCGTGGGAATGCTGCGGCAGCGATTGCGGCGATGCCTGCATCCAGACGATTTATTGGACGGATAAAGCCAAATACGACGCGCAACGGCGGAAATTGAAAGAAGCGGGTTGGTCGGAAGACGAAGATAACGGAAAGGCCGTCTGAAAACGGTTCGGCTTGATGGAAACCGCGTTTTCAGACGACCTTTTATAGTAGATTAAAATTGAAAACGTTCATATCGTCATTCCCGCGCAGGCGGGAATCCAGAAGTTTAAAATAGCGGTTAACCTTAAACATTTCCGACAAATCAAGGCCTAGATTCCCGCCTGCGCGGGAATGACGGAATAGCGACTTTTCCTTTAAATTTGCCATACACCCGTTTTTAAAATTACCCCCGTCGCCACACCGCCCGATAATATTGCACCTGTCCACTGTTCACCACACACATAACGCCCCATGATAGACCTGCACTGCCATTCTACCGTTTCCGACGGTATGCTCTCCCCCGGCGAAGTCGTGCGCCTCGCGCATCAAAACGGCTGCACGCTGCTGTCGTTGACCGACCACGACCACACTGGCGGCATCGCCGAAGCGCGTGCCGAAGCGGACAAACTCGGGCTGCGTTTCGTCAACGGCGTGGAAATCTCCGTAACTTGGCGCGGGCGCACCATACACGTTGTCGGTTTGGATTTCGACGAACAGGACGAAAACCTGCAAAACCTGTTGGCACAAGTGCGGCAAGGTCGTCTGAAACGCCTTAAAGCCATCGCCGCCAAGCTCGAAAAGAAAGGCATCGGCGGCGCATACGACGGCGCGCTCGCGCTGGCGGCAAACAAAGAAATGGTCAGCCGCACCCACATCGCCGAGTTCCTCATCCAAGCGGGACACGTCAAAAACAAGCAGCAGGCGTTCACCAAATACTTGGGGGACGGCAAGTCCTGCGCCGTCCGGCACGAATGGGCGACGTTGGAAGACTGCGTCTCCGCCGTCAACGGCGCGGGCGGCATGGCAGTCATCGCCCACCCCATGCGCTACGACTTGTCCGCCACCGCCAAGCGCAATCTGTTTGAAGAATTTAAAAACCTCGGCGGCGTGGGCATCGAAGTCCACAGCGGCAACTGCTGCAAAAACGACCGCCTCAACTACGCGCTTTTGGCAGAACGCTTCGGTATGCTCGCCAGCGCGGGCAGCGATTTCCACCGCTTAAACGACTTCAGTGGCGGCATCCTCGGCGCGTGTCCCGAACTGCCGGAAAACTGCAAACCGGTTTGGGAACATTTCAAAAGGGTTTGAGGCGTTTAAGGCCAAGTTTGGATATTGGGACAAACTTGCCGACGCTACACGCCATACCTTACCAAATCCCGTCGCGTATGCTTTATCCGCTAGTTTGCCGAAAATTTCAAACAACTTGTCCGTGCAAAATCTTGGCAGGTAAAACCAAACCGTACCGCCGCCGTCATGCCCATACACACAAAAGCAGCCATGATGGCGAATAGGCGTCCTATTTGATTCAAAGGAATTATAGTGGATTAACTTTAAACCAGTACGGCGTTGCCTCGCCTTGCCGTACTATCTGTACTGTCTGCGGCTTCG
>NZ_CEXQBZ010000005.1:0-19852 GCF_982712965.1 Neisseria flava
CCTCGCCTTGCCGTACTATCTGTACTGTCTGCGGCTTCGTCGCCTTGTCCTGATTTAAATTTAATCCACTATACTTTCAAGTCATCTAAAAACAGGTTACAAAGATAAAAGGTCGTCTGAAATACAAAATCAGTCCGCATTTGGGCGAAACTGTGTTTTCAGACGACCTATTGTGCAATAACCAAATCAATATACAAAAAGCCGTCTGAAATCAATCTTTCAGACGACCTTTTGTGTTGCTTAAGCGTTAACGCCCGTACATTTCCCACAAGCTTTCTTGCAGGCTGAAGGCGGGTTCGCCGTTTTCGGGTTGGGCGCGGATGTAGCTGCCGTCGGGCTGCATCAGCCATGCGCGGGTGTTGTCTTGCAGCGCCATTTCGATGCCTTCGTGGATGACGCGGACTTTGAGTTCGGGCGTGGTGATGGGGGTGGCGACTTCGATGCGGCGGAAGAAGTTGCGCCCCATCCAGTCGGCGCTGGAGATGAAGGTGTCGTCCGCGCCGTTGTTGTGGAAGCAGTAAACGCGCGAGTGTTCGAGCTGTCTGCCGATAATGGAGCGGACGCGGATGTTTTCGGACAGTCCTTTGACACCGGGGCGCAAGGTGCACATGCCGCGGACGATAAGGTCGATTTGCACGCCTGCGCTGCTGGCGCGGTAGAGGGCGTCGATGACGCTCGGCTCAATCAGTGAATTCATTTTGGCGCGGATTCGGGCGGGTTTGCCTGCTTTGGCGTGTTGGATTTCGCGCTCGATGCGGTCGATGATCATTTTGTGCAGGGTGAACGGGCTTTGGTAGAGTTTGTTCAGACGACCCGGTTTGCCCAAGCCTGTGATTTCCATAAAGAGGGTGTTCACGTCGGCGGTGATTTGGTCGTCGGCGGTGATGATGCCGAAGTCGGTGTAGATGCGCGAGGTGCCTTGGTGGTAGTTGCCGGTACCGAGGTGGGCGTAGCGTTTGAGCGCGCCGTTTTCGCGGCGGATGACGAGTGCCATTTTGGCGTGGATTTTGTAGCCGAATACGCCGTAAACGACGTGCGCGCCTGCGTTTTCAAGCTGTTGCGCCCAGTTGACGTTGTTGGCTTCGTCGAAACGCGCCATGAGTTCGACGACGACGGTGACTTGTTTGCCGGCAAGGGCGGCTTTCATCAGGGCGCGGACGAGTTCGGAATTGCTGCCGGTGCGGTAGATGGTCATTTTGACGGCGAGGACGGCGGGGTCGGCGGCGGCTTCGCGTATCATGTGGACGACGGGGTCGAAGGACTGATACGGATGGTGCAGCAGGATGGGCGATTGTTTCGCCAGTTTGAAAATCGAACCGTTCTTGCGCAATGCTTTCAGACGACCTGCCCCGCGCGCAGGAAACTTGAGGTCGGGACGGTCAACCAAATCGGGAACGGCATTAAGGCGCACGAGGTTGACCGGGCCTTTGACTTGGTAAAGCTCGGCGGGGGTGAGTTTGAACTGGGCGAGCAGGAAGTTGTGGATGTGGGGCGGGCAGGTGTCGGCGACTTCGAGGCGCACGCCGTCGCCGTATTCGCGGTCGTGCAATTCGTTTTGAATGGCGGCGCGCAGGTTTTTGAGGTCTTCTTCATCGACGGTCAGGTCGCTGTCGCGGGTGAGGCGGAATTGGTGGCAGTCTTTAACCGTCATGCCGGGGAAGAGCTTGCCGACATGGGCGTGCAAGATGGAGGAGAGGAAGACGAAACCGCTGCCGCCTTCACACAACTCGGCAGGCAGAGGAACGACGCGCGGCAGGATGCGCGGGGCTTGCACAATCGCCATGCCGGAGGGGCGGCCGAATGCGTCCGTACCTTCCAATTCGACGGCGAAGTTGAGCGATTTGTTCAGCGGGCGCGGGAAGGGGTGCGACGGATCGAGTCCGATGGGGGTGAGGATGGGCAGCAGCTCGGCGTCGAAATACTGCTCAATCCATTTTTGCTGCCCTTGCGTCCAGTTGCGGCGGCGGTAGAAATGGATGCCTTGTTTGCTCAACTCGGGCTGCAAAACTTCGTTGAACAGGCGGTATTGCTCCTGTATCAGCGTTTGTGCTTCGGCGGAGACGGCGGCGATAGTTTCAGACGGCGTGGTGCCGTTGTCCAAACGCTCGTGCGGATTCATTTTTTGCGCACGTTTGAGCCACGCCATGCGTACCTCGAAAAATTCGTCGAGATTGGAAGAGACGATGCACAAAAACCGCAGACGTTCCAAAAGCGGCACGTTTTCATCCTGCGCCTGCGCCAAAACGCGGCGATTGAAAGCGAGCAGGCTCAGTTCGCGGCAGAGGATGCGGTTTTGTTCGGGCATGGTGTTCTCCTGAAGCGGGTGGGTCGGACAGTTAATTGGGAAGTATAACGCGTTTCGGACGGGCGGGGCAGTGGTGCGGGATGGGCGGGCGGTTGGTAGGGCGGGAGGTCATCTGAAAAGACAGATTCACTATAAAAACAAACGTATTTACAAAAGTAGAATTAAGATAAAAAACCATAAAAATAGTCGTCTGAAAATGAATTTGCGAGTTTGTTCTATCGTTTCAGACGACTATTTTCATCAGAGGAAGATTCGCGGGCGAAGCCCACGCTACGGATTGTCACGGTTGAGTTTAAACCGTTTCAAATAATAAAAGGTCGTCTGAACCCGTTTTCAGACGACCTCTTTGCCGTTTTATTTCACTGCCGATTCAAATCAGAACAAGCCGTGGATCACGCCGTCTGCGTCCACGTCGATTTTCTCGGCGGCGGGGACTTTGGGCAGGCCGGGCATTTTCATCATGTTGCCGCACAGGGCGACGATGAAGCCTGCGCCGGCAGAAACGGTGATGCCGCGCACGGTAATGCGGAAGCCTTCGGGGCAGCCCAAGAGTTTGGCGTTGTCGCTGAGGGAATATTGGGTTTTCGCCATGCAGACGGGCATTTTGTCCAAGCCCAGTTTTTCCAGCGAGGCGATTTCGGCGGCGGCTTCTGCGCTGAAATCGACGTCTTCCGCGCCGTACACTTTTTGGGCGATGGCGCGGATTTTTTCTTTAATGCTCAACTCGACATCGTAGGCGAAGCGGAAGTTATTGGGTTGGTTGTCGATGGCGTTGACGACTTTGCGCGCCAAATCTGAGCCGCCCGCGCCGCCTTTGCCCCACACTTCGGTCAGGGAAACTTCGACGCCGTGTTCGGCGCAGGCTTTTTCAATCATGGCCAACTCGGCATCGGAGTCGGACACGAAGCGGTTGATGGCGACGACGACGGGCAGGCCGAAGACGTTTTTCAGGTTGGAAATGTGTTTCAGCAGGTTGGACAGACCTTTTGCCAAGGCTTCGAGGTTTTCTTCGCCGAGGTTGGCACGTTCTACGCCGCCGTTGTATTTCAAGGCGCGGACGGTGGCGACGACGACGGCTGCGTCGGGTTTCAAACCGGCAAGGCGGCATTTGATGTCGCAGAATTTTTCCGCGCCCAAATCTGCGCCGAAGCCTGCTTCGGTCACGGCGTAATCGGCAAGGTGTTTCGCCAGACGTGTGGCGGTAACGGAGTTGCAGCCGTGGGCGATGTTGGCGAAGGGGCCGCCGTGTACGAAGGCGGGCGTGCCTTCGATGGTTTGCACCAAGTTAGGCTTGATGGCGTCTTTGAGCAATGCCGCCATCGCGCCGTGGGCTTTCAAATCTTTGGCGTAAACGGGGCTGCCGTCTTTGGCGTAGGCGACGAGGATGTTGCCCAAACGCTCTTTCAAATCGCTGATGTCTTTGGCGAGGCAGAATACCGCCATGACTTCGGAGGCGACGGTGATGTCGAAGCCGTCGGGACGGATCACGCCGTCAACGGGTTTGCCCATGCCGTCGATGATGTTGCGCAACTGGCGGTCGTTCATATCGACCACGCGCCGCCACAGCACGCGTTTGGGGTCGATGTTCAACTCGTTGCCTTGGTAGATGTGGTTGTCGAGCATGGCGGCGAGCAAGTTATTCGCCGCGCCGATGGCGTGGAAGTCGCCGGTGAAGTGCAGGTTGATGTCTTCCATCGGCAAAACTTGGGCATAGCCGCCGCCCGCCGCGCCGCCTTTGACGCCGAATACAGGCCCCAAAGAAGGCTCGCGCAGGGCGATAACGGCGTCTTTGCCGATGTGGCGCAACGCGTCCGCCAAACCGATGGTAACGGTGGTTTTGCCTTCACCCGCCGGAGTCGGGTTGATGGCGGTAACCAAAATCAGACGGCCTTGTTTTTGCGGCAGTTTGAACGCCTCGGCAGGATTGATTTTGGCTTTGTAATGGCCGTAGGGTTCGATATTGTCCACATTCAAACCCAGCTTGGCAGCAATTTCGCCAATCGGACGCATGGTGGAAGATTGGGCGATTTCGGCATCGGTTTTGAAGCTCATGATTTTCCTTTACTGAATGGGGAAGAAAAAGAGGAGAGTCGTCTGAAAGACCATCGGAAAGACAAACGCTGATGGATTCAAAAGAATATTAGGCATATTATAGCGTTATCTGAGAATGAATCGCAGTGAAAAATTCGATAATTCAATAAGAATGCAGTTCATATTGTTGACAATCCATAATCAAAGGTCGTCTGAAAATGTCTGCCCCAAAAGATTTGCACACCCACACCATACCCGCCGTCTGTTTCTCCGACACCGCCACCGAATACGTCCGCCTTTTAGTGCAGCAATTCAAACTCCCTACCCTGACCTGCCCGCCCGACAGCGGCGAATACCTGTTTGCCGATGCGGAGGGCGTCAGCTTGTGCCGCGCGGGGGAGAAGGGGCGCGTCCGCGTCGATTTCGGCGGTGGTGCAGCCCAATACCGGCGTACCAAAGGCGGCGGCGAACTGATTGCCAAAGCGGTGAACCATACGGCCAAACCGACCGTTTGGGACTGTACCGGCGGACTCGGACGCGACAGCTTCGTCCTCGCTTCGCTCGGTTTGAACGTCCAAACCTTCGAGCAGCATCCCGCCGTCGCCTGCCTGCTTGCCGACGGTCTCGAACGCGCGCTGCAAGAGCCTGAAATTCAAGACATCGCCCGCCGCATTACCTTCCGTCACGGCGACGCCGTCGAATTGATGCGGGAACTCGCCGCTCAATCGCGCCCCGACATCGTGTACCTCGACCCCATGTACCCCGAACGCCAAAAATCCGCCGCCGTCAAAAAAGAAATGGCGTATTTCCACAGCGTCGTCGGTGCCGCCCAAGAAGAAGCCGAGCTGCTTGCTGCCGCCCGCGCCGTCGCCAAAAAACGCGTCGTCGTCAAACGCCCGCGCCTCGGCGAATTTCTCAACGGCGAAAAACCCGCCTACCAATACACGGGCAAAAGCACCCGCTTCGATGTGTACTTGCCCGATCATCCGGTTAAAGACGGGGAATAATTCAAAATGCAAAGGTCGTCTGAAAATCAGTTTTCAGACGACCTTTGACCACCGCAACCATAAATCTCTTGCAAACCAAGCCGTCGCCATTCATTTCCGCACAAGCAAAAAGCCAGAAGGCCAGTCAGTTATTCCCCTCCATAAGAAATTCTCGCCCTTAAATCCTCATTAATATCAAAAAGTCGTCTGAAAGCAGGCAAAATGGTTTATCGGCATCCCGGCCTGAATTTTCAGACGACCTTTTCCCTTCATAAACCAACAAATTAGAATAAACACTCGCCGAAAAAATACACATTCTGCCGAAATCTCCGAATCTGCCCGTTTTGTTCAAAAACCGCCTTTTTTCGAGATTTTGCTAGACATTTGTCGGCAAGTTCGGGAAAATAGTCAAATTCATTTACGGGTTTTCTGCTCCTGAGAATGCCCCTTTATGCAACAAAATACTGTCCGGTTTGCGCCGTTGCCGCAGGCCGGTTGTTTTCTGAAATATCACGCAACAAACACGGCCGCTTCACGACATTTGGGCCGTATCGTAAAGGAACGAAAATGGATTTGCGCAAGTTAAAAAAACTGATTGATTTAGTAGAAGAATCAGGTATCGCCGAAATCGAAGTGACCGAAGGCGAGGAAAAAGTCCGTATTACCCGCGCCACCGCCGCTCCGGCTCCCGTTTATGCCGCGCCCGCCCATGTAGCAGCGCCTGCTCCTGCACCCGCCGCCGCTCCTGTTGCAGCAGCAGCCCCCGCTCCCGCAGCGCCTGCCGCCCGCGACCTGTCCAACGCGCAAAAATCGCCTATGGTCGGTACGTTCTACCGCGCGCCCGGCCCGAATGCTGCCGCCTTCGTCGAAGTTGGTCAGCAAGTCAAAGCCGGCGATACGCTGTGTATCATCGAAGCGATGAAGTTGATGAACGAAATCGAAGCCGAGAAATCCGGCACGGTTAAAGAAATTCTGGTGGAAAACGGTACGCCTGTGGAATTTGGCGAGCCGCTCTTCATCATCGAATAATTCGTTTTCAGACGACCTTCCGGATTGCGTGGAGGTCGTCTGAAATGCTTTCCAACTCAGGATTTCCACCATGCGCCTGCTGTTAGCCATCTTCCTGCCCTTTGCCGTATTCTTCACCATCGGCCGTCCGATTGCGGGCATCATCTGCCTGATTCTCCAATTCACCTTAATCGGCTGGATTCCTGCCGCCATGTGGGCGGTGTACGCGTTGAGCCAATACAAGACCGATGAAAAAATCCGCAATGCATTGGGCAAAAGGTAACAAGCAGGTCGTCTGAAACCACAGGAAAGGTCATCATGCTGAAAAAAGTATTAATCGCCAACCGAGGCGAAATCGCGCTGCGCGTCCTGCGTGCCTGCCGTGAAATGGGCATCGCCACCGTCGCCGTGCATTCCGAAGCCGATAAAGACAGTCTGCACGTCAAACTTGCCGACGAATCCGTGTGCATCGGTCCTGCCGCTTCCGCACAAAGCTATCTCAATATTCCCGCCATCATCGCTGCTGCTGAAGTAACCGGCGCGGATGCCATCCACCCGGGCTACGGCTTCCTTGCCGAAAATGCCAATTTTGCCGAACAAGTCGAACAATCCGGCTTCATCTTCATCGGCCCACGCGCCGAAACCATCCGCCTGATGGGCGACAAAGTTTCCGCCAAACACGCGATGATTGAAGCGGGCGTGCCTTGCGTTCCCGGTTCGGACGGCGCGCTGTCCGACGATCCCGCCGAAATCCTCAAAACTGCCGACAAAGTCGGTTATCCCGTGATTATCAAAGCATCGGGCGGCGGCGGCGGACGCGGTATGCGCGTGGTCGAGAAAAAAGAAGACCTCATCAAATCCGTCGAAATGACCAAAGCCGAAGCAGGCGCGGCGTTCGGCAACCCGATGGTCTATATGGAACGCTACCTGCAACGCCCGCGCCACGTCGAAATCCAAGTGCTCGCCGACGAACACGGCAACGCCATCTACCTTGCCGAGCGCGATTGCTCCATGCAGCGCCGCCACCAAAAAGTCATCGAAGAAGCACCTGCTCCCTTCATCGACGAAAAAGCCCGCGAAAAAATCGGCAAAGCCTGTACCGACGCCTGCAAACGCATCGGCTACCGTGGTGCAGGTACGTTTGAATTCCTGTATGAAAACGGCGAGTTTTTCTTCATCGAAATGAACACCCGTGTCCAAGTCGAACACCCTGTTACCGAGCTGATTACCGGTGTGGACATCGTACAGGAACAAATCCGCATTGCCGGCGGTCTGCCCCTGCAATACAAGCAAAAAGACATCCACATCGAAGGCCATGCTTTCGAGTGCCGCATCAATGCCGAAGACCCGTACAACTTCATCCCCAGCCCTGGTCTGATTGAAAGCTGCCACCTGCCCGGCGGCTTCGGCATCCGCGTGGACAGCCATATTTACCAAGGCTACCGCATCCCGCCGTACTACGACAGCCTGATCGGCAAAGTCTGCGTCATCGGCAAAACCCGCGAGCAGGCAATGGCAAAAATGCGCGTCGCCCTCGCCGAGCTTGCCGTAACCGGCATCAAAACCAATACCCCGCTTCACCGCGATTTGTTCAGCGACCCCGGTTTTGAAAAAGGCGGCGTCAGCATCCACTATCTGGAACACTGGCTGCAAGAACGCAAAGCCAAACAGGACAAATAAAACCGTCCCGCTTGGATAGTCGAAGGTCGTCTGAAAAACCGTATGGCTTTCAGACGACCTTTTTTCAGACAGATTGAAACCTGATTTCGGGCGTACATCAGCGATTGCCGACAAGCCTAGAATATAGCTAAATGACTTTATTTTAGATACGGAACTTACCGATTGTCGTCATTCCCGCGCAGGCGGGAATCCATTTTTAAAATTCAGAAACTGTTTTTCAAGTCAAGGTTTCTCAAGTTTTACGATGGATTCCCGCCGTAGCCTGTCCTCGCGTAGGCGGGGGCGGGAATGACGGAATTTGATAACATGCCGTATTTAAAGTTAAATATGTTTGCTATATGATTGAGCCAACCTATCCGCCACCATTTCAGCGCAATAAAGAATCCGTGTTCAGGCTGAAAAACAATCCAATCACACTGTTACGCCAATAGCCGAAACATACCGCAAACGCCCCAAATCGCGTATTTGCCTACCATTTCCTAATTTCAGACGACCCCACCGAGAAAGCCTACCATGTCCTATCAACAAATCACCATCAACGTCAACGACGCCGTCGCCGAACGCCTCGCCGACGCCCTGATGGAACACGGCGCACTCTCCGCCGCCATCGAAGACGCCTACGCAGGCACTGAAAACGAACAAGCCATCTTCGGCGAACCCGGTATGCCGACCGAACAAATCTGGCAGCAAAGCAAAGTCATCGCCCTGTTTGGCGAGCACGACGATGTCGCAGCCATGATTCAAGCCGCCAGCCAAGAATGCGGGTTGAAAGATTTGGCGTACACCAGCGAAATCCTCGCCGACCAAGATTGGGTACGCCTGACCCAAGCACAGTTCGACCCCATCCAAATTTCCGAACGCCTGTGGATTACCCCCTCTTGGCACGAAGCGCCCAATAGCAACGCCGTCAACCTCCAGCTCGACCCCGGCCTAGCCTTCGGCACCGGCAGCCACCCGACCACGCGCCTCTGCCTCAAATGGCTGGACACACAACTCAAAGGCGGCGAAAGCGTCCTCGACTACGGCTGCGGCTCCGGCATCCTGACCATCGCCGCCCTCAAGCTCGGCGCAGGTTCTGCCGTCGGCGTCGATATTGACGAACAGGCGATCCGCGCCAGCAAAGACAACGCCACACAAAACAACGTTGATGCACAGTTCTACCTGCCTGACGGCCTGCCGCAAGGACAATTCGACATCGTCGTCGCCAACATCCTCGCCAACCCTCTGCGCATGCTCGGCGAAATACTCGCCGCCCGCACCAAACAAGGCGGTCGCATCGTGTTGTCTGGTTTGCTGGACGAACAAGTCGAAGAACTCAGCGGTATTTACAGCCAATGGTTCGACATCGAGCCCGCCGAAATCGACGAAGGCTGGGCAAGGCTCAGCGGCGTCAAACGCTGATTAGCGATACGCTCAAACAAAAGGTCGTCTGAAAACCGATTCAGGTTTCAGACGACCTTTTGTGTTCAACCGATAATTTCAAAAAACTGCTGCATTACCTACAAATTTTTTTAGCCTACTTCATTAAGCGTGTGATCGTGAACCATTTTGACCAAACACGTTATCAAATTCATTGCTCTCTAAAATTTCTTTGATCTCCGCTACCTTGTCGTCATTCAAAACGACTTCACTGTATTGAGTAATGTATTCATTGAATTCAGCTGATTCAATGACATTATCCGGCATCATGGTTTGAAATTGGCAATTTCCCGCAAATACGACAACCGAATAAAACAAGCGCGGGCTTAAATCAAGCTGCCGCACCAATGCTTGAATATAACGTTGGTTCTGTGCCAAAGGATTGGGGAAAAGCATCTTGGTTCTATGGAATTTCTGCGTCCACATCCCGTCCCCGTTATCCCCCCAAATACGGCCTTGGTAATTCGGCGTCGATACGATAAAAATACCGAATCGTGAAACGTAAACATAATCAATTTGTTCATACGCTCCTGAAATACGTATATCAAGATGGCGGAAAACATGATATGAATTTTCATCCAAGTAGCATTGAGCACGCACATTAACCGCAAAACGACTGATAAACCGTTTTACTGAATATTGCTTACTGGCAAGCGCAGCCAAAATCAGTATCAGGCTATATCCCGCCATACCTGACACCCCATCCCCAAATATGAAATCAAAGTTCATGACAAATTTTCCGCAATATGAAATATTTATTTTTTCGTAATAGGTTACACATCAATTTATGATAATGTATTTTAAAATTATAACCCAATTAGCATTTTTTACAATAAAAATACCGCTTATGTAAAATAAAAACCTTTTGTCTCTAAAATTTGTTGTTTTTTGATTTCAGACACAATGGCAATCTTCCCAAATAGCCAAACTTTATTCATTATTTGGAATAGGCAAATAGGTGTCCTTAAAAACAAAAAAGTCGTCTTAAATACATTCAGACGACATTAATACCACTTTAAAATACGATAGATCCTTACCAAAAGATTTACTTTATCCTATAAAAACCGTATTCAGCAAACAACCTTTATCACTGACTCAGGAAAGCAAAATTATGCGCAATAAAGGAATCATTTAAAACTTTTCTATAGCATTCGTTACCTAAAGATTCCGTTCTTCTCAAAATCATCTATAATGAAAAAATAAAAAGCACGGTAATCAACCGTGCTTTTTGTAAAGCAAATCTGCTTATTTGTTTTTGTGCGAACGAAGATAATCCAAGGTTTTGAGCTGGGCAATCGCTGCAGCCAAGGCTTTATGCGCTTCGGCCAACGATTTATCGTCTTTCGCTTGAGAAATGCCGGTTTCCGCCGCTTTCTTGGCAGCTTCCGCACGCGCACGATCCATCTCGGAACTGCGTACGGCAACATCCGCCAACACAGTAAGTTGGTTGGGCTGCACTTCCAGCACCCCGCCGGAAACGGCAACAAGCACTTCTTCGGCTTCGCCGGGCACGGTCAAACGCAATGCTCCGGGACGTACCAAACTCATAATCGGCTCGTGTCGCGGATAAATACCGAGCTCACCTTGAACAGTCGGAACCACTACAAAACTGGCTTCGCCTGAATAGATGTTCTGCTCGCTACTTACCACTTCAACTCGCATGACGCTCATGCCGACCTCCTTAGTTTAAGGTTTTCGCTTTCTCGACCGCTTCTTCGATACCGCCTACCATGTAGAAAGCTTGTTCAGGCAGATGGTCGTATTCACCGTTCAAGATAGCTTTAAAGCCGGCAATGGTGTCACGCAGCGATACATATTTGCCGGGAGAGCCGGTAAATACTTCGGCAACATGGAACGGTTGCGACAGGAAGCGTTGGATCTTACGCGCGCGCATCACGGTCAGTTTATCTTCGTCTGACAATTCGTCCATACCCAGAATGGCGATAATATCGCGCAATTCTTTGTATTTTTGCAGAGTAGATTGTACGCCGCGGGCTACGTCATAGTGCTCTTGACCCAATACCATCGGATCTAGTTGGCGTGAAGTAGAGTCCAGCGGGTCAACTGCGGGGTAAATACCCAAAGAGGCAATATCACGGCTCAATACGACAGTGGCGTCCAAGTGGGCAAACGTTGTTGCAGGAGACGGGTCAGTCAAGTCATCCGCAGGTACATATACGGCTTGTATGGAAGTAATAGAGCCTGTTTGGGTAGAGGTAATACGCTCTTGCAAACGACCCATTTCTTCAGCCAATGTTGGTTGGTAGCCTACTGCAGAAGGCATACGACCGAGCAATGCGGATACTTCTGTACCGGCCAGGGTGTAACGGTAAATATTGTCCACGAAGAACAATACGTCGCGACCTTTGCCGCTTTCGTCTTTTTCATCACGGAAATATTCGGCCATAGTCAACCCGGTCAAGGCTACACGCAGACGGTTACCCGGAGGTTCGTTCATCTGACCGTAAACCATCGCCACTTTGTCCAATACGTTGGAATCTTTCATCTCGTGGTAGAAGTCGTTACCTTCACGGGTACGCTCCCCCACACCGGCGAACACGGACAAACCGCTATGCGCTTTGGCGATGTTGTTAATCAATTCCATCATGTTTACGGTTTTACCTACGCCGGCACCACCGAACAGACCTACTTTACCGCCTTTGGCAAACGGACACAGCAAGTCAATCACTTTAATGCCTGTTTCCAGCAGCTCGGTAGTAGCAGACAACTCATCGAATTTCGGAGCTGTCTGATGGATGGCGCGGTGTTTGTCGGTATCAATCGGACCTGCTTCATCAACAGGTGTACCCAACACATCGACAATACGTCCCAAAGTACCTTTACCTACCGGCACAGTAATCGGCGCACCTGTATTGCTTACAGTCATGCCGCGTTTCAGACCGTCCGAACTACCCATTGCAATAGTACGAACCACGCCGTCACCCAGAAGCTGTTGTACTTCCAAAGTCAAGCCGTTCGCATCCAATTTCAGGGCGTCGTAAACATGCGGAATGGCATCGCGCGGAAACTCCACGTCAACTACCGCACCAATAATTTGTACGATTTTGCCTTGGCTCATTATCGTATCCTAATTTCCTGTTCAGGTTTCAGACGACATTAAACTGCCGCTGCACCTGCTACAATTTCTGACAATTCCGTGGTAATCGCAGCTTGACGCGATTTGTTATATACCAAACGCAACTCTTTAATGGCATTGCCCGCATTGTCGGTGGCCGCTTTCATCGCCACCATACGCGCAGCTTGTTCTGATGCCATATTGTCACTCAATGCTTGGTAAACCACAGACTCTAAATAGCGGCGAACCAGATATTCCAACACAGCGATAGGACTTGGTTCATAACGATATTCCCAACTGAATGAAGAATAGTTATTCTCGTCTTCTATCACATTTTCGCCGATCGGCAGCAGAACCTCCAACCGTGGTTCTTGACGCATGGTATTAACAAAACGCGAATATACCAAATGTATTTTATCTAACTCATGCTTCTCGTAACGTTGGAAGATTTCAGTCAATGGACCAAGCAGCAATTCCATCTTCGGGGTATCCCCAAAATTAATCGCACTGGCAATAACGTTCAAACCGATGTTTTGACAAGCGGCTAAGCCTTTACTACCTAAACAGACAACATCAACTTCAATGCCCTGCTCTTGGTATTCTTGGACTTGCGCTAAAAATTTCTTCAAAACATTCGCGTTCAAACCACCGCAAAGACCTTTATCAGAGGTGATTAAAATGAAACCCACCCGACGTGTTTCACGATGAGGTGCCAATAATTTAATACCATGATCTTCATTGGTTTGCGCCAAATGACTCATAACTGTCCGCACTTTTTCGGCATACGGACGCGCTAAGCGCATCCGTTCCTGAGTCTTCCGCATTTTAGAGGTTGACACCATTTGCATCGCTTTAGTGATCTTTTGGGTATTTTGAACACTGCGGATTTTGGTGAGAATCTCTTTTCCGACTGCCATTTCAGACTCCTTTCATTTCAGCTCTTAGGCTTGGTAAGCATAAGAAGATTTGAAAGAATTCATGGCTTCAGTCAATGTTTTTTCACTTTCGTCGGACATCGCACCTGATGCGTTGATTGCTTCTAAAACACCAGGATGTTGAGTGCGTACAAAGCTCAAAAATTCCGCTTCGAAAGCCAATGCCTTGGGTACTGGTACATCTTCGTAAGAACCATTATTGATGGCCCACAAAGTCAAAGCCATTTCGGCTGTATCCAAAGTGCTGAATTGTTTTTGTTTCATCAATTCAGTAACCACTTCGCCGTGTTGCAGCTGTTTGCGTGTAGCTTCATCCAAATCGGAAGCAAATTGCGAGAAGGCTGCCAATTCACGATATTGGGCAAGTGCTAAACGGATACCGCCACCCAGTTTTTTAATTACTTTGGTTTGCGCTGCACCACCTACACGCGATACCGAAATACCGGCATTAATTGCAGGACGGATACCGGCGTTAAACAAGTCGGTTTCCAAGAAAATTTGACCGTCGGTAATCGAAATAACGTTCGTCGGTACGAATGCAGATACGTCACCGGCTTGCGTTTCGATAATCGGCAACGCAGTCAAAGAACCTGTTTTGCCCTTCACTTCACCATTAGTCAGTTTTTCAACTTCGTGTTCATTTACACGGGCAGCACGTTCCAACAAGCGGGAGTGTAGATAGAAGACGTCACCAGGATAGGCTTCGCGACCGGGAGGGCGGCGCAGCAACAGGGAAATTTGACGGTAAGCAACAGCTTGTTTGGACAAATCATCGTATACAATCAACGCGTCTTCACCGCGGTCGCGGAAGAACTCGCCCATAGTACAACCTGCATAAGGTGCGATATATTGCAGAGCCGCAGCTTCAGAAGCGGTCGCAGCAACCACAATCGTGTGTCCCATTGCACCATGCTCTTCCAATTTGCGTACTACGTTAGCAATAGAAGATGCTTTTTGACCGATTGCAACATAAATACAGATAACGCCTGTACCTTTTTGGTTAACAATAGCATCCAATGCTACGGCCGTTTTACCTGTTTGACGGTCACCAATGATCAGCTCACGTTGACCGCGACCAATCGGAACCATTGAGTCAATGGCCTTCAAACCGGTTTGCATCGGTTGGTCAACCGATTTACGGGCAATCACACCTGGTGCAATTTTTTCGATAGGTGCGGTAGAAGATGTATTGATCGGGCCTTTGCCATCAATCGGGCGACCCAGCGCATCTACAACGCGACCAACCAATTCACGACCGACAGGTACTTCTAAAATACGGCCGGTACAAGTAACTGTGTCGCCTTCTTTAATATGTTCGTATTCACCCAACACTACGGCGCCGACGGAGTCACGCTCCAAGTTCATCGCCAAACCGAAAGTGTTACCCGGGAATTCGAGCATCTCACCTTGCATTGCGTCTGATAAGCCATGAATACGAACAATACCGTCTGTTACAGAAATAACGGTACCACGGGTACGCACTTCTGTATTTCCAGACAGATTTTCAATTTTAGCTTTAATCAAATCGCTAATTTCAGCAGGATTAAGCTGCATGAAAACTCTCCTAATTTGTCATAGTCGCATACAGGGCATTCAATTTACCCTGCACCGACAAATCCAAGACCTGGTCACCCACTTCAACTTTGACACCGCCAATTAATTCAGGCGCAACTTCAGTTGTAATTTGCAACTTACTGTCAAAGTGTTTTTTCAATATTTCAGCCAACTCAGCCAATTGATCTTCAGTCAATGGATAAGCACTGTAAATTACAGCGGACTTAGTATGATTGAATGACAAGGTTAAAGCTTGATATTGAGCATAGACTTCAGGCAATACGGGCAAACGTTTTTGCTCCGCCAGAACAGTAATGAAATTTTTCAATTCATCACTTTTTAACTCAACGAGTTCGGCAAGTACATTTACCTTTTCAGAAGTATTTGTTTCAGGTCGCTCAATCAAAGAAATGACTTTCTCATTTTGAACAACCGCGGCTAATTCTTCCAGTCCGCCCAACCAAGACTCAATTTGGTTTTTTTCCTGCGCCAGATTGAATAATGCTTTCGCATAAGGTCTGGCAATCGTTGCGAACTCAGCCATAAGATTACAGCTCCTGTTTTAAAGCACTGAGCAACTGCGCATGTTTGGAAGTATCAACTTCACTGCGCAAAATAGACTCGGCACCTTTAACCGCCAACGCAGCAACTTGTTCACGCAAAACTTCGCGTGCACGATTCATTTCTTGCTGCGCATCGGCTTTAGCTTGTGCTGTAATCCGTACCGCCTCGACAGAAGCTTGTTCTTTTGCTTCTTCTACGATTTTGGCGGCACGTTTTTCGGCGTTAGCTACCATTTCGGAAACTTGGTTACGCCCTTCAGCCAAGAGTTCTGCAACTTTCTTCTCTGCCTGTTCAAAATCGCTCTTACCGCGCTCGGCAGCAGCCAAGCCTTCGGCAATTTTTGCGGCACGCTCATCTAATGCTTTTGCGATCGGCGGCCACACAAATTTCATGGTAAACCAAACTAAACCGAAAAAGACGATGATTTGAGCGAATAAGGTTGCATTAATATTCACGTTAGTTAACCTTCGTACTAGTGTTAATCAAACAGACCAAAGTCTGTATCTAGACGGATCACACCGTTTGATTATGCACCTGCAAACGGGTTAACGAAGGCGAACAACAGCGCAATAGCCACACCAATCAGGAATGCAGCATCAATCAGGCCAGCAATCAGGAACAATTTAGTTTGCAGTGGACCAATCAATTCAGGCTGGCGCGCAGAAGATTCCAAATATTTAGAACCTACCATTGCGATACCGATGGAGGCACCCAATGCACCCAATGCAACGATCAAACCACATGCAATAGCAATCAAACCCATTTTAAACTCCTTAAGAAAACAAAGGTTAAACCACAAATAAAGATAAAACTACCTAGAAAATTTAGTGGGCATCATGAGCTTGTCCAATATAGACAAACGCCAAGGCCATAAAGATAAATGCCTGCAGGGTAATCACCAAAATATGGAAAATCGCCCATGCCAATCCGGCAAGAATGTGAAAACCAAACAGAATCGGATCCAGCACTTCAACGCTTCCAGATGTCGCCCAAGCGCCACCCAGCAAAGCAATCAAAAGGAATACAAGTTCGCCAGCATACATATTACCGAACAACCGCATACCGTGAGAAACTGTTTTAGAGAGGAATTCGACCAGATTCAAAAGGAAGTTGGCAGGAGCAAGTTTGGCGCCGAACGGAGCACTGAACAACTCATGAATCCAACCACGAACACCTTTGATTTTGACATTGTAATAAATACAAATTAATAAGACTCCAATAGCCAACGCCAACGTAGTATTCAAATCCGCGGTCGGCACGATACGCAACAATGCATGATGGTTACCGGTAGCGTTTTGCCATAACCATGGCAGCAAATCTACCGGCAGCATATCCATAGCATTCATTAGGAAAATCCATACAAACAGCGTCAAACCTAATGGAGCAATGGCTTTTCGAGATTGTTCATTATGAATAATGCTTTTGCACATATCATCCACAAACTCGAACAAAATCTCTACGGCAGCCTGAAAACGCCCCGGCACGCCCGCCGTTGCCTTCTTAGCACCACGCCAAAGTAGGAAGCTTCCTAATACACCCAACAAAACAGCAAAGAAAATCGCATCAAGATTGATAAACGAAAAATCGGCAATATTTTTCAGGCCTTGTCCTTGGGCAACATCCGACAGACTGGTCAAGCTTTGTAAATGGTGCTTGATGTAGTCGGCAGCGGTCATTGTTTCACCTGCCATAATGCTTCACTCTCAACAATACTAAAAAAACCAAATGACTGACACCGAGCAATCCGAACAAGAACGGAAAGAATATTAAAGACTGATGCCAAACCATGAATACGGCAAGCATCATCACCAGCGACAGCACTACTTTTAAAACTTCCCCAGCAATGAATGCTTTACCATGATACAAAGGGTTACACTTGGAAAGTTTTAAAAGTAAAACTGCAATAGAAGACGGGACTAAATAACAAACTCCCCCTACGGCAGAAGACCAAAATCCATTCATACCTGCAAAAACTGCACTTATTGCAGAGATAATGAATAAAACAACAACTTGATAAACTAAAATCTGATTCATGCAAATTAGAAGCTACAACGAAATGGCCAAGCAGCGATACTAGAATATAATGAAGAAGCCTATACACGTCAAGGGATAGTTAATCTTTGTGAAATAATAACTCCTACCACATTCTTAACTTCTACACTACAATTTTCGATCATATCACAAATTACATTAAATTACAGCCATTGCCCAGTAATTTTATTTCAATAAAAAAGTCATCTGAAAATTGGAGAATAAGTTTTCAGACGACCTTAATTCTAAATTTTCTGCGCAACCTAATTTACATATGATAATCAATGCCCAATTGTTTCAGTAGATACTCGAATGTTTCCGGCGTATCGAAGTGGAGGACGATTTTGCCTTTTTTGTGATTGGTGGTTTTGACTTCGGCGTTAACACCCAGCCTTTCGGTCAAAAAGTCGTTCAGACGACGTATATCGGGGCTAATGGTTTTTTTGATTTCCTGTTTTGCCTGATGGGCGACTTGACTGCGGCGTTCGACTTCGCGTACCGACCAACCGTTTTTCACCGCTTTTTGCGCCAATTCGAGTTGCTCGACCACAGGCAGGGTCAGCAGGGCGCGGGCGTGTCCCATCTCAAGATGGCGGTGGTAGAGCATTTCTTGGACAGGCTCGGGCAGGCTCAACAGGCGCAGGCTGTTGGAAATGGCGCTGCGGCTTTTGCCGACTGCTTTGGCGATGGTTTCGTGAGTCAGCCCGAATTCGTCGGCGAGGCGTTTCAAACCTTGCGCTTCTTCAATCGGGTTTAAGTTTTCGCGTTGCAGGTTTTCAATCAAACCCATTGCCAGCGCGGTTTCGTCGCTGATGGTTTTGATGACGACCGGAATCTCGGTCAGGCCGGCGAGCTGGGATGCGCGCCAGCGACGTTCGCCGGCAATCAGTTCGTATTGGGAAAGGCCGTGTTCGCGCACGATAACCGGCTGGATAACGCCTTGCGCCTTAATTGAATCCGCCAGTTCCTGCAAGGCTTCGTCATCCATCTGTACCCGCGCTTGATAGCGGCCGGGCTGGATGTCGTTGATGGCGACGGTAGTCAGGCGGTCGCTGCTGCTGTTGTCCACGCCGTTGGAAATCAGGGAATCTAAACCGCGGCCCAAACCGCCTTTTGCTTTTGCCATATTGAATCCTTTTCAGACGACCTTCCATAAAGCGCGTATTCTAGCGGATATTCGCAGGTGGCGACAATTTATATCCCATCGTCTGTATTTATCAGACCGTATATTTTCAGCTAAAATCCAGCCTTCTATTTTTTATCGAACTACTCGTCATTCAATGCTTTATTCTTTTCTTATCGATATGTGGGATATTCTGCGCCTGCGCTATAAGAATCCTGCTGATTATTTCTATACGCTGCCCGTTATTTTGGCGATTTTGCTGCTGTTGGGCATCATCAATGCGGCAGATATGTCGCTCTTGCTCGGCGTCAGCACTGCTGCTGTCGTCTTTGCCGTGTTGGTTACCGTCATAAGGTGGCTGATTTTGAGCCGTGTGATGCGTTATGTTTTAAGTAAAAACAGCGCGCCGCGCCTGCCTTTATGGGGATTCATCTTGGCATCGGAGGCTTTGATGATTCCTACTCTGTTGGTATTTTATATACCGCAAAGTGCACCGCTTCTGATGGTTTGGAAGACCTGGGCATTTTGGACGCAGGCTGTCGGCTTGATGAGAATAGGACAGGTCAAAGTTTGGGCAGTACTTAAAGGCTATTTTTTATCTTTCTGCTGCTTTGTCGTAATCTCAGGAATTTTGCTGAATCTGTTTACGCTGGCGGGCTGGTTGGATAAGGCAACTCTGATGCATAATTTTGAGGCATTAATGACTTCCATGGAGCAAGCAAGATAAAGAAAATGTCATCTAACCCAAAACTGCCCCCCCCAAAGTTAGACACATCCCCTCCAACCACCAAGGTGCAGTTTTTTATGACCAAATATACATTACACTTCAAATACTAAGCCATACCCCACTACCTGCACATACGCAGCCAACAGCGTAGCGCAGACCACTACAGCATCTCACAAACCCACCTGCCGCGTTGGGTAACAGTCTATCAGGAAGGCGGCATCGGTGGTCTCGGACGTAACGGGTTCTTTGACGATTCAGGTGATTGATTGGCAGCCGATCGAACAGTACCTGAATCGTCAAAGAACCCGTTACCTTAGAGACCACCGCGGCCGTCCTGCCTATCCCCTGTTGTCCATGTTCAAAGCCGTCCTGCTCGGACAATGGCACAGCCTCTCCGATCCCGAACTCGAACA
>NZ_CEXQBZ010000006.1:0-19712 GCF_982712965.1 Neisseria flava
TGCAGGAAAGGCCGTATGCTACCGCATACTGGCCTTTTTCTGTTAGGGAAAGTTGCACTTCAAATGCGAATCCGCCGACCTCTTACTATTGCCCTATCACTCGCCGCGTTTTCTCAACTCCGCCGGTGTGCAGCCGAAATATTCGCGAAATGCCTTGGTAAAGCTTGAAACATGGGCGTAGCCGCAACGGTAGGCTATTTCGCCTATGCTGACGCTGTCCGTACCCAAAGCATACAGCGCATATTGCATATGCTTGTGCCGCAGCCACTCGCTCGCCGTCGTACCAAACGATTCTTTCAGGCGGCGTTGCAGCGTCCGCTCGCTGATATGCAGCGCGTCGGCAAGCGCAGATACTTGGTGCGCGCCCGCATCGAATGCCTGGTTGAGCAGACGGATGAAACTTTCCGAAGGATGAGGCGGTTCGGCGGCGGTTTCGGTATAGGGATAGCGGTTGAGAAAATCCGTCCACAGTCCTGCCAAAAGTTGCAACACGTCCGCTTCACGCTGTAAGTCATCCGCCAATCCGCCGTGTTCCGCCCCCTTCAAGCTGCTTAAAGCAAGGCGGCGCAAACTACTGTCCAGTGGCCAATGTCTGACTTTTTCCCAATAAACCACCTGCAGCAAACCCGCATATTGCGGGCGAGCCAACCAGCGGTCTAGCCCCTTGAGCGTCAGTTTCGCCGTATGCCTGCCTTCATACAAATAACGGCTGAACAAGATTTCCTCGTCGCACGCAATCAATAGGACATGTCCGCCTTCAGCCTCAATACGGTAACGTTCGCGATTGATGCCGAAATCCAAACTGCCTTCGAGCAGCAGGACAAACGCGATGTATGGCTCCGACAGGCGCGTGCTTTGAAACGTTTTGCGCGCGGTCAGGCTGCCGCCGTGCAGGGAAATGCCGCTGCACAAGGTTTCAAAACGGTAGCTGCCGTCCAAATAGTCGCCCCCTTCGCCCTGTTGAACCATATTGACGAGCTGTTGGCTGTTAAGACAGGATGTTTCCATAAGCTGTGTGGTGGAATCTGCGTATTTTGAACAAAAGGTCGGGCTACTTTATCACAATGGCAGAAAGACGGAAAACGGTGAAAACCCATAAAAGGTCGTCTGAAACCAGTACGCAGGTTTTCAGACGACCTTTGCTTTCTCAAAAATAATCTGTGGGCAAAGCCTACGCTACGGGTGGCTTTCAACCTGTAATGCGGGCTTTTCCGCGAAAACAACCCATCAATTAAACAAAAATTCCCCATGCCGTCATTCCCGCGCAGGCGGGAATCCACTTTTGAATTTCAGCAACCGTTTTTAAAACACCTGTTTTTTAGGCTTATAGAGTAGCGTGGGCTTTGCCCACGTATGTGCAGCGGGAGAAGTAGCCGTTGGAATTGTTTTTTATGTTTTCTCTATCGCCCGTAGAGCATGGTTTTCAGACGACCTTGTGCGTCAGTAATCCCAGTTTTTTCAAAAGCAATCCGCGGGCAAAGCCCACATTACGGTGAGTTGTTTTTAAAACCCACCGTCGCTTAGCGTTTCCAATGGATTCCCGCCTGCGCGGGAATGACGGAATGTAATCTTTATCATCATCTCGCGCGTGTCTTGTCCCCAAAACGCCTCCGCTGAAAAAAATGCAAAAAGGTCGTCTGAAAACCCTGTTTCCAAGTTTTCAGACGACCTTTCCTAATTACAGCAATCAATGCCGAATCGGCTTTACACCACGATATTCACCAGTCTGCCCGGTACGACGATGATTTTCTTGGCGGGCTTGCCTTCCATGAATTTCACCGCGCTTTCGGTGGCGAGTGCGGCGGCTTCGAGGTCGGCTTTGGATGCGTCGGCGGCAACGGTAATTTTGCCGCGCAGTTTGCCGTTGACTTGAACCATGACTTCGATTTCGGATTTGACCAAGGCGGTTTCGTCGACTGTCGGCCAGCCTGCTTCCCACAGTTTCGCGCTGTTCAATTCGCTCCACAGGGTTTCGCAGATGTGCGGCACGATGGGCCACAACAGGCGTACGGCGGTTTCCAATACTTCTTGGGCGACGGCGCGGCCTTGTTCGCCGCCGGTGTCGGTTTTGTCGTATTGGTTGAGCAGTTCCATCACAGCGGCGATGGCGGTGTTGAACTGCTGGCGGCGGCCGTAGTCGTCGCTGACTTTGGCAATGGTAGAGTGCAGTTTGTGGCGCAGGTCTTTGAGTTCTTTAGATAAACCGTCTTGGTTGCCTGCAAACGCTTTGACCGCGCCGCCTTGTTTCAGGTATTCGTAAACGGTACGCCACAGGCGGCGCAGGAAGCGGTGTGCGCCTTCGACGCCGCTGTCGCTCCATTCGAGGGACTGTTCGGGCGGTGCGGCGAACATCATGAACAGGCGGGCGGTGTCCGCGCCGTAGGAGTTAATCAGCTCTTGCGGATCGACGCCGTTGTTTTTGGACTTGGACATTTTTTCCGTGCCGCTGATGACGACGGGCAGTCCGTCGGCTTTCAGAACGGCGGAAACGGGGCGGCCTTTGTCGTCGAAAGTCAGCTCGACATCGGCGGGGTTGATCCAGTCTTTGCTGCCGTTGGCATTTTCGCGGTAGTAGGTTTCGCAAACGACCATGCCTTGCGTGAGCAGGCGTTCAAACGGTTCGTCCACGCTGACCAAGCCTTCGTCGCGCATCAGTTTGGTGAAAAAACGCGCGTACAAGAGGTGCAGAATCGCGTGTTCGATACCGCCGATGTATTGGTCGACCACGCCCCAGTATTTCGCGGCTTCAGCCGATACCATGCCTTCTGCGAACTTGGGCGACATGTAGCGGAAGAAGTACCAGCTCGATTCCATGAATGTGTCCATGGTGTCGGTTTCGCGTTTTGCCGCGCCGCCGCAACATGGGCAGGTGGTTTCGTAAAACTCGGGCATTTTTGCCAGCGGCGAACCCATGCCGTCGGGTACGACGTTTTCAGGCAAAACGACGGGCAGTTGGTCGGCAGGGACGGGCACGTCGCCGCATTGTTCGCAATGGACGATGGGAATCGGGCAACCCCAGTAGCGTTGGCGCGAAATACCCCAGTCGCGCAGGCGGTATTGGGTTTTCGGTTCGCCTGCATCTTGGCTTTGCAGCTTGGTGGCGATGGCGTCGAAGGCCGTCTGAAAATTCATGCCGTCCAAGTCGCCGCTGTTGACCAATACGCCGTTTTCTTTGTCGCCGTACCATTCTTGCCATTGGTTTTCGTCGAACGCGTTGTCACCAACGGCAATGACTTGTTTTTTCGGCAGATTGTATTTGGTGGCGAACTCGAAATCGCGTTCGTCGTGCGCCGGAACCGCCATGACCGCGCCGTCGCCGTAGCCCCACAATACATAGTTGGCAATCCACACTTCCAGCTTGTCGCCGTTGAGCGGGTTGACGACGTAGCGGCCGGTCGGCACGCCTTTTTTCTCCATCGTCGCCATGTCGGCTTCGGCAACGGAACCCGCTTTGCATTCGGCGATAAATTCTTGTAATTCAGGTTTGTCGGCTGCTGCGGCAGTTGCCAGCGGATGCTCGGCGGCAACGGCAACATAAGTTGCGCCCATCAGCGTGTCGGGGCGGGTGGTATAAACTTGCAGGAATTTCGCGTAATCGCCTTCCAAGCCTTGCTTGCTGTCGTCTGAAACGGCGAAGCGCACGGTCATACCGCGAGATTTGCCGATCCAGTTGCGCTGCATGGTTTTGACTTGTTCCGGCCAGTGTTCCAGCTTGTCCAAATCGTTGAGCAGCTCTTCGGCGTAATCCGTGATTTTGAAGTAATACATCGGGATTTCGCGTTTTTCGATCAGCGCGCCCGAACGCCAGCCGCGTCCGTCGATGACTTGCTCGTTGGCAAGGACGGTTTGGTCAACAGGGTCCCAGTTTACCGTACCGTTTTTGCGATAGACGATGCCTTTTTCAAACAGCTTGGTAAACAGCCACTGTTCCCAGCGGTAGTATTCGGGTTTGCAGGTGGCGACTTCGCGCTCCCAGTCAATCGCAAAACCCAGGCTTTTGAGCTGGGTTTTCATATATTCGATGTTGTCGTAGGTCCAAGCAGCGGGGGCGACGTTGTTTTTCATCGCCGCATTTTCCGCCGGCATGCCGAACGCGTCCCAACCCATAGGCTGCATGACGTTGAAGCCGTTTAAGAGTTTGAAGCGGCTCAATACGTCGCCGATGGTGTAGTTGCGCACATGCCCCATGTGCAGCTTGCCGCTGGGGTAGGGGAACATGGAGAGGCAGTAGTATTTGGGTTTGGAAGCGTCTTCGGAGACGTTGAAAATACGGGCGTCGTCCCATTTTTTCTGCGCCGCAGGCTCGATGGCGGCGGGCTGGTAATGTTCTTGCATGGTCATTCTGTTTTTCGCTTGAAAACGTTAGGAAAAATAAAGGATGGATTATAGCAGGTTGTCGATAGGTCGGTTTGACAAAGGTCGTCTGAAAACAGAACGGTATTTTTCAGACGACCTCGCATTCAGACACTTGAGTTTTCCCCACTCCACCCATATATCCGGTCTAGTTTTTACACATATCAACAACCATCACTATCATGAGCAACCAAGATTTTTATGCAACACTCGGCGTGGCACGCGGTGCGAGCGACGACGAAATCAAAAAAGCCTACCGCAAGCTGGCGATGAAATACCATCCTGACCGCAATCCCGACAACAAAGAAGCGGAAGAGAAATTTAAGGAAGTTCAAAAAGCCTACGACACCTTGTCTGACAAAGAAAAACGCGCCATGTACGACCAATACGGCCATGCCGCGTTTGAGCAGGGCATGGGCGGCGGTGCGGGCGGATTCGGCGGTTTTGGCGGGTTCGGCGGCGCACAAGGATTCGACTTCTCCGACATCTTCAGCCAAATGTTCGGCGGAGGCGGGGGCGGCGGCCGTCAGCAAAACTATCAGGGCGCGGATTTGCAGGTCGGCGTGGAAATCACGTTGGAAGATGCCGCCAAAGGCATCAAAAAACGCATCAACATCCCGACCTACGAAGAATGCGATGTCTGCCACGGCAGCGGCGCGAAACCCGGTACCTCCGCATCGACTTGTTCGACCTGTCACGGTTCCGGCACGGTACACGTCCGCCAAGCCATTTTCCAAATGCAGCAGACCTGTCCGACCTGTCACGGCACAGGCAAGGAAATCAAAGACCCGTGTGTCAAATGTCGTGGCGAAGGCCGCACCAAAACCGGCAAAACCGTTGAAGTCAACATTCCGGCCGGCATCGACGACGGTCAACGCATCCGCTTGAGCGGCGAAGGCGAACCGGGTACGCACGGCGCGCCCGCAGGCGATTTGTACGTCAACGTCCGCGTCAAAGAACACAAAATCTTCGAGCGCAACGGCTTGGATTTGCATTGCGAGCTGCCCATCAGTTTCGCCGTCGCAGCCCTGGGCGGCGAAGTCGAAGTTCCGACCTTGGACGGCAAAGTCAAACTGAACATCCCGAAAGAAACGCAAACCGGCCGCCGTATGCGCGTCAAAGGCAAAGGCATCAAATCCCTGCGTTCCAGTGCGACGGGCGATTTGTACTGCCACGTTGTGGTGGAAACGCCGGTCAACCTGACCGACCGCCAGAAAGAGTTGCTGGAAGAGTTCGAAAAAATCTCCACCGGCCTCGACCGCAGCCAAACCCCGCGCAAAAAATCGTTCTGGGACAAAGTCGGCGAACTGTTTGACTGATTCGGGTTTGAAAACAGTAAAAGGTCGTCTGAAAGCTGATATTGCCGGCTTTCAGACGACCTTTCTCCAACCTGTTTCAAAGAAAGCCGCAGATAGAACGGATAATTTGCAACCGATACGCTTGATGCATAGTTACCTTCGGGAATTGTTCTTTGGCTATGACGAGACAACATGGTACCGGTTTAAAGTTGATCCGCTACGCCATATTCGGGCAGCTCTTCCGTGGGCAAAGCCCACGCTACGAATGAAGGAAATCATTCGGTTCTAAATGGATGTAGATACCCGCTTACCGCTATTACGATATTCCTCTCTTCATTTTCCGCAGAATCAATATCTTCCAAAACAAAACGTCGTCTGAAAGCTTTTCAGACGACGTTTTGTTTGTATTGCCTTACCTTACCACATTTTCGACAGTGTGTTTTCCACCTCAGCCTTGACTTGTGCGCCAAAGCGGCGGCTTAAGAATTTACTGAAATCGTCTTCGGGCGTGTAGCTGACCAGTTCGGGGGCTTTGACGACATCGCGGGCGATGCTGTACACGCTGCCGAAATCGTCAATCAGTCCGACTTTTTTAGCTTCAAGGCCGGTATAGACGCGGCCGCTGAATACGTCGGGATATTCTTTGTCTTTCAATTTTTCACCGCGTCCGAGCTTGACGGCCTTGATGAATTCTTGATGGGTGTCTGACAGCATGGCTTCCCAGATTTTCGCCTGTTCGGGCGTTTCAGGGGTAAACGGATCGCCCATGCCTTTGTTGCTGCCTGCGGTTTTCAGACGACGTTTGATACCCAGCTTGTCCATCAGGCCGGTTACGTCGAAACCGCCGCCGATCACGCCGATACTGCCGACGATGCTGGAGGGGTCGGCGTAGATTTTGTCCGCGGCGGCAGCGATGTAGTAGCAGCCGGAGGCGCACATATCTTCGGCGACGACATAGACGGGGATGTCTTTATGTTCACCTTTCAGACGACGTATCTCGTTAAAAGCGGTATTGGAGATAACGGGCGAACCGCCGGGGCTGTTGGCGCGGATGACGATGCCTTTTGCATTCGGATTGCTGTAAGCCGCCTCCATGCTGTCGCGCAGCATTTTGACTTGGTCGTCCATGCCGCCACCGATTTCGCCTTCCAATGTGATGACTGCCGTATGCTCTTTACCTGTGGCCAGCCCTTGTCCGGCCGTGCCGTCGTCCGAACCGAACCATAATGCGGCAATCAGCAGGACGCCGATAATCCGCCAGAAGTTGCGCCAAAAACGGGCGCGCCGCTGCTCTTTATAGGCGGCAAGCAGTACGTCGCGCAACACGTCCCGTTCCCAGCGGCCTTCCGGGCCGTCTGGACGTTTATCGGGGTATCCGTTGGTTTCTTGCATAATTTTCCTTTGTTTCTAAATAAATCCTAAATCAGGTTCGGGGCATTTTATAACGAAACTTCCGGCTGAAAAACCTTCCGTTTACTCGAATGCCTCAAAATACGTCAGCAGGGTTTGCGGCAGCCATTGCAGGTTCAGACGACCTTTGTCGCGGCTGACGAACGCGGCGTGTCCGCCGTATTGGGGTTGCAGCAGCGTAACGGCGGACGAAACCTCTTCTACCGTCGGCAAGGCTTTCGGCGGCAGAAACGGGTCGTTGACGGCGTTGAGCAGCAAAAGCGGCGTACGCACGGTTTTCAGCCAAGGCTTGCACGAAGCGCGGCGGTAATAATCATGCCGGTCGGCGAAACCGTGCAGCGGCGCGGTAAACCTGTCGTCAAAATCCCCCAGCGTTTTGCATTCTTTCAATGAGGTCGTCTGAAAACCTGTTGCGGCGGCTTTGGGCAATAAAGATTTTAAAAAATAGCGGGTATAGAGCAGTTTTGACATTCCCTTATCAAAGCGAGTGCCTGCCGCTGCCGCATCCACCGGCGCAGAGACGGCGGCAGCGGCGTAAGGGACGGCAGCCATGCCCAGACTGCCGTATTCGCCCAAATATTTTGCCAGCGCATTGCCGCCCAAAGACACGCCCGCCACATAAATCCTGCAGTAGCGTTCAGACAGCATTTCCAGCATAAAGCCGATTTCCCGCGTATCGCCCAAATGATAAAACACAGGCGCGGTATTCTCTACGCCGCCGCAACTGCGGAAATGCACCACCACGCCGTTCCAGCCTTTTTCAATGACCGCGCGCATCAATTCAACGGCGTAATGGCTGCGGCTGCTGCCCTCCAATCCGTGAAACAAAACCACCAAAGGCGCATCGGGATCGGCGGCATCGACAAAATCACAGGCAACTAAAGTGCGTCCCGTACTGTCCGGCAGCAGCTCGCGGCGGTAGGCAGGTGCGGGGCGTTGAATGAATTTGGCAAATATTGTGTCCGCATGACCGTTGCGCAGCCATAAGGGCGTATTCGGGCATAAGGTTTCCATTATTCGAAATCCTTCTTGAAAACAACATAATAAACCAATAGCGCCGTCAGCGTCCCATTCGTCCATCCCGCCCAAACATCCGTCGGATAATGTACGCCTAAATAAACCCGTGAAAACCCCGTCAACAAGGCAAATAAGATGCCGACGGCAAAAGCGGTACGGCGGTATGCAGTCCGATAACACAATAGAATCAGCATCACTGCGACTGCGGCGGAAAACGTACTATGCCCGCTCGGAAACGAAAAATTGGCCTCTTCGACGGCACGAGGCCAAAGCAACGGGCGCGGACGCTGTATCCATGCCTTTATCCAAAGCATATTCAAAGTCGGCAACAATGCCGCCAAAGGCACGAATACCGCTGCCCGCAGTTTGCCAAACCGCCACAGGCATACCGCCGCCAAACAGACCAGCGGTAGGGCGACGGCGGTTTTACCCAGATAATGAAGCAACAGCGCAATCGGAAAAAACCATTGTCCTGTCTGTTCGTGAATGACAAACATCAACGGACGTTCGAATGCAAAACTCCCGCCATTTGCCAGATGGACGGCGATATAAACAGAAAGAGGCAAAAATACCACAATGGCAGTTTGTACAAAACGGCGGAAAAAAAGAAAAAAATCAGGCATAAATCAGTGAAAAAAAATCAGGTTTGAATCAAATATCCGACAAACAAGCCGCGTTCTCAATCAAGAAGGACTAATTGATAGTCTTTGGCATTAATTTTTGATAATTATTGCTTTTTTCTCTCTGGAAAATCAGGTAAACCGAATAAGGATACCGCGAGAGGGTGTTATTCTGACCGTACAAACCAAACGGCATCCGTATCGTTTCCCGTCAGGGCAGGCGGATGGTTCCGATAATAATTTCATTCAACATTCGGAGGTTATTATGTCTGTGTCAGTATTGTTTTTAGAGGCGATTGTGGCTGTCGGCCTGGCATCCGTCGCCGCCATCGGCATACTGTGGGCAGGCGGAGCGGATTGGTAATCCGTCCGTATGCCGTTCCGTAAAAGGTCGTCTGAAAAACATTTTGTTTTTCAGACGACCTTTTTAATCGGCAACCATCATTCATATTTTATTGGATGCGACGGTAACGACGAAAACGGTTTTTTCTTTCCCTCGCTATATTATTAGGGTCGGTTTGATTTCGGATGGATGCCGCTTGCTGCAAAACAAAACGTCGTCTGAAAAACTTTCAGACGACGTCTGCATCCGCCTTAGCGTATGTCGATGTGCGCACCTTCGTGCAGTTCGCGCAGCAGGTTGATTTCCGCCTGTTCGGCTTTTTGGCGCGACAGATATTGACGTATGGTGTTGTGTTGACGCTCTTCGGGCGTGCCGGCGTCACGGACATCGTTCAGCTTAATGATGTGCCAGCCGAATTGTGTGCGTACGGGTGGGCTGACTTGGCCGGGTTTGAGTTTGTGGACGGCTTCTTCAAACGGCGGAACCATCATGCCGTCGGCGAACCAGCCTAAATTACCGCCGCTGCTCGCGCTGCCGTCTTGCGAGTATTGGCGCGCCAAACCGGCGAAGTCCGCGCCGCTGCGGGCTTGTGCATAGATCTTGCGGATAGTGCTTTCCGCGCCTGCCGCCGCGTTGTCGTTGTCGGCCTTAATCAGAATGTGTTGCGCATTGTATTGGCGCAGCGGCTCGCCTTCGGGCAGGGCAATGCCTTGCTGTTTCGCCTGTTCGATAGCGCGTGCAACTTCAGCATCGCTGACGCGGCTGTGCTGCATGACTGCCTGTTGACGCACTTTTTCCGCGATGATGCTGTCTGCGATTTCACGGCGGATAGAGGCAGACGGGGTTTTCAGTGAAGGATTGGCGGCAATGACCGCTTCGATTTCTGCGTTATCTGCTTGAATATTCTTTCGTTTGCCCGCTTGGACAATCAGGGATTGGTTGATGAGTTGCGCCAGAACTTGTTCGCGCAATTCGTTATCGCCGATTTGTGTGCCTTTAGGGATGGTTCGGCGCGCCCGTTCGACTTCCTGCGCCAGTTGGCGGCGGGTAATGACTTCGTTGTCGGCGATGGCGGCAATGCCGTCGCTCAGACGTACCCCGTCAGAACGGGTTTCGGTATCAGTCGTCTGAACAGCGACGGGTTTGACGGATTTTTTCACCGTTTTGGCCTTAGGGGCTGCGTGTGCGTTCAATGCCAGACCGAGTGCGGCGGCAAGAATCAGGGGTTTGACGTTCATGGGGTAACTACCTCGTTGGTTTTGCTGTAGCCGGGAATGGCCAAGCGCAGTTTTTCAAATGGATTGTTGCCGAGATTGCTCAGGTCTTTGAGTTGGAGATTGAAGAAAACGGCATTTTTGCGGCTGTTTTCGCCGGTCACGTAACGTTGTCCGACGAGGCTTGCGCTCCAGCAGCCGCAGTTGCTTTTATATTCAGCTCCTACCAGCATTTCAAGCGGTTTCTTGGCTTGAATTTCGTAGTTGTAACGTGCAACGGCGTAAAGGTTTTTACGGATAGGCCATTGTGCCGCCAAATCGACTTGGCGGATTTTATCGTAGAAATAGTTGCCGTCGGATTGCAGATAAATGCGTTCGTTGCGCCCGTATTTGTAACGCGCGCTCAATACTTTGCCCGGCTCGGGATTGTAGCGGACGGTCGCGGCGTAGCTTTCGGCGCGGCTTTCATTTTGGTTGTAGTGGATATCGAAGCCGGCATGGATGCTGTCGCTCAGTTTGCCGTGCGCGAAGCCGACCCAGTCGGATTGGCTGCGCTCATAACGGCCGACGCTGCCGTCCAGCAATACGTTGTCGTTTTTGAAATAAAACTTCTGTCCGATGCCGGCACGGAACAGCTCGGCACCGTTGTTCGGATTGAGGAATCGGGTTTGCGCGGCGGCGGTCAGGCTGTTGGCGGAGTTGATGCGGTCGTTGCCGACGTACAGGTTTTCACGGAAAAGCTGGTTGTAAGAGAAACTGTTTTCCGAGGTGTCGAAATTGGGTAAGTCGTTTTGGGACTTGGTCGGGATGTAGTTGTAAAACAGGCGCGGTTCGAGGGTTTGCAGATAGGCTTTGCCGAACACATTGGCGTTGCGCTCGAAGGTCATGCCGGTATCGACGTTGAATATCGGCAATACGCGGCTGACGCGGCGGCTGGATTGGTTGCCGAACGAGCCTAAGTCGTAATAAGTCGCGTGTACGCCGATTTTCGGACGGATATAGCCCCATTGGTTGTTGAAATCCCAACGGACGCTGGGATACAGCACGGTACGGCTGCCGTCTTGTTTGCTGTCGTGGACGAAACGGGTGAACTGGCTGAATACGTTGATATTCGCCTTGCCTATGGTTTTCTGCCAACGTCCGGTCAGGCGCGGCATAATGGCGTAGGGTTCGTCTTTGTAACCGTTTTGGTTGGCAAGGGTTTGGTATTTCTGTACGTTTAACGCACCGTCAAAAGAGCCGCCCCAGATATTGTCGCCGTAGTTCAGCCACAGTTGGCGGTTGAGGTTGACGTTGCTGGCAATGTCCTCGCGCCCGTAGAAATCGCGGTAGTAATTGTCGTCTGAAACCTGATTAAAGTTGATGCCGCCGCTGAGTTTGTCGGTCAGTTGGTGGTTGTGGTCAAACTTGATTTGATAGCGGTTGTTTTCATGGCGTTTTTTATCGTGCGGCATCCAATCGCCGTCAATGACGCCGTTAAATTTCGGCTCGAGATAGCGGACCTGTCCGCCAAGTTGCACGCCGCGCGAACTGATGATGCCGGGGCGGAAGGTGGCGTCCAAGTTGGGGGCGAGGTTGAAATAATAGGGAAGGGCGAGTTCCAAACCGTCCGAACCGGTTGACAAGGTCGGCACCAACAGACCGCTCTTGCGATGGCCGTTGAGCGGGAAATCCGCCCAAGGCGTATAAAGCACCGGAACGCCGCCGAACACCAGCGACGCGTCTTTTGCCACGCCTATGCCCGTTTCCTGATCGGTTTCGATGCTTTTCGCTTTGATGTACCAACTCGCATCACCGGGCGAGCAGGTATTGAATTTGGTATTGATGAGCTTGTACAGCCCTTTGCCTTTCATTTCCGCCTTTTCACTGACGCTCTGGAGACGGCGGCCGTCTTTTTCGGCATCGACGCGGACGTATTCGCTCGAGCCGGTATTGTCTTTCAGGTTGTACACCAAAGTATCGCCGCTGACGGTCGAACCGTCTTGATACAGCTTAAAGCGGTCGCCCGCCCTGACGGTATCGCTGGTTTGGTCGTAATCCGCCCAATCGGCGTTCAATACTTCCTGATTGCGCTCGATGATGACATCGCCTTCGGCGCGGACGGCGACTTTCGACTGTCCGGCAACCCTATCCGCAATCACGCGGGTGTAATCCTGCGGCAGGGCTTCTTCGCCGCTGCGTTTGATTTCAGGCTGCTTGTTTGCTTCGGAAGCCTGATGCTGGCAAAACAGGCAGGTATCGCCCAAGGACAATTTGTCCTGATCGGCCGGACGACGGTTCTCCACGCTTTGAACCGCAGGCGGGGTGGTCTTTACCGGCTCGTAATCGGCAGGTTGCGGCAAAGATGCATTTTGCGCATATGCCCCTCCCGCGCCGAAGCCGACGCTTAACGCCAAAACCAATGGTTTGAGTGAAAATAAACGAGCCAAAATCGCCCCTTAAATCGGTTTGCCAGTTAGAATAGCGGTTATTTTAACCTGAAAATCCGCGACACCGCTATGCAACGACAAACCGAATTACAAAATTGGCTTCACGCCGTCTATCCCGGACAAAACTTCGAATTGAGCTTCGCCGCCGCCGATGCCGACTTCCGACGCTACTTCCGCGCTGCTTTTGCCGACGACAAGACCGTCATCTGCATGGACGCGCCGCCCGACAAAATGAGCGTCGCTCCTTACCTAAAAGTGCAAAAACTTTTCAATATGCTTAACGTTCCCCAAGTATTGCATGTGGACGAAGCGCAGGGATTTATGGTGCTCAACGACTTGGGCAGCACCACTTTCCTGACCGCCATGCAGCAAGAGCAAGGCGCGGATGCACACAAAGTCCTGCTGCTTGAAGCCATAGACGAACTGGTCGAGCTGCAAAAAGCCAGCCGCGCGGGCGAATTGCCCGAGTACGACCGCGACATCATGCTGCGCGAAATCAACCTGTTCCCCGAATGGTTCGTCGCCAAAGAACTCGGACGCGAACTCAACTTCAAACAACGCCAGCTTTGGCAGCAAACCGTAGACACCCTGTTGCCGCCGCTGCTTGCCCAGCCGCAGGTGTACGTCCACCGCGACTTCATCGTCCGCAACCTCATGCTCACCACCGGCCGCCCCGGCGTACTCGATTTCCAAGACGCACTCTACGGCCCGATTTCCTACGACTTGGTTTCCCTCCTGCGTGACGCCTTCATCGAATGGGAAGAAGAATTCGTCTTGGACTTGGTCATCCGTTACTGGGAAAAAGCCCGCGCCGCCGGATTGCCCGTACCCGCCGCGTTTGACGAGTTTTACCGCTGGTTTGAATGGATGGGCGTACAACGCCATTTGAAAGTCGCCGGCATCTTCGCCCGCCTGTACTACCGCGACGGCAAAGACAAATACCGCCCCGAAATCCCGCGCTTCCTCAACTACCTGCGCCGCACCTCCCGCCGCTACACCGAGCTTGCTCCGTTGTATGCGCTGTTGGTCGAACTGGTTGGCGACGATGAATTGGAAACCGGGTTTACGTTTTAAAAGACAGAGGGCTTTGTGCCATTCTGTAGGATGAAAGAGGTCGTCTGAAAATCCTGAAATGGGGTTTCAGACGACCTTTTATATTCTTTATATATGTGAATTCGGGTTTGTCCACTGTGCCAATTTAAGCTTGATCCGGCAACAATCAAAACATCGGTACCTTCATTCCCGCGTAGGTGGGAATGACGGCTGAGCCTTTTTGTTCAGGTTTGCCATGTATAGCTGACTTTATTGGTTTTATGCTGCACTGCCAACGATGGGCATTTCCATTCTATCCACACATGAAAACAGCGTATCTCAAGGATACGCTGTTTCATCCTTACTTTCCCATCATTGATGATGGATACCCAATACTTTGGCGTTGTGGCTGATGATTTCTTCGGCAAGCTGCGGGTTGTCGTTGAGCTTGATGCCGAAGCCGGGGACAAGTTCTTTCAGACGACCTTCCCATGAGGAAATGCGGCTTGGGAAGCATTGGTGGATGAGTTTGATCATCAAGGGTACGGCGGTTGATGCGCCGGGGGATGCGCCCAAGAGTGCGGCAAGCGAGCCGTCGGCGTGGGCGACGATTTCGGTGCCGAATTGGAGGACGCCGCCTTTTTCGGAGTCTTTTTTGATGATTTGAACGCGTTGTCCTGCGGTGATGAGTTCCCAGTCGTCAGGGTTTGCTTCGGGGTAGTATTCCAGCAGGGAGGCAAAGCGTTCTTCTTTGGTTTTACGCAATTCGCCCAACAGGTATTTGGTCAGCGGCATATTCGCCCAACCGGCGCGCAGCATGGGGTAGAGGTTGTCCAAGTGGATGGACAGGGGCAAATCCATGAGCGAGCCTTGTTTGAGGAAGTTGGAGCGGAAGCCTGCGTAAGGGCCGAACATGAGGTGGCGTTTGCCGTCCACATTGCGGGTGTCGAGATGCGGAACGGACATGGGCGGCGCTCCGACGGAGGCTTGTCCGTACACTTTGGCGTTGTGCTGCGCGGCGGTTTCGGGGTTACTGTTGCGGAAGAACAGGCCGGAAACGGGGAAGCCGCCGTAGCCTTTGCCTTCGGGGATGCCGGATTTTTGCAGCAGGGTCAGTGCGCCGCCGCCTGCGCCGAGGAAAAGGAAGCGGGTGCGGATGGTGAGCTGGCCGTCGGGATTGCGGGTGTCGCTGGTTTTGAGTACCCATGCGCCGTCGGATTCGCGTTTGATGTCGTCGACGTGGCGGTTGAACTCGGTTTTGACGCCTTTTTCGCGCAGGTATTGCACCATTTGGCGGGTCAGGCTGCCGAAATCGACGTCCGTACCTTCGGCGGAGTAGTTGGCGGCGACGGGTTGGCCTTCTTTACGGCCGTTGATGACCAGTGGCGCCCATTCGGCGATTTTGGCGCGGTCGGTGGAGAATTCCATCCGTTCAAAGAGTTTTTGGGATTTGAAGGCGTCGAAACGTTTTTGCAGGTAGTCGCAATGGTCGGTGTTCATGACCAGCGACATATGCGGGACGGTATGGATGAAGGAGTTGTCGGTGATTTTGCCTTCTTCGACAAGCGATGACCAGAACTGGCGGCTGATGTGGAATTGTTCGGCAATATTGAGGGCGCGGGTCGGGTCGATGGTGCCGTCTGCGCCGAGCGGGGCGTAATTGAGTTCGCATAATGCGGAATGCCCTGTGCCGGCGTTGTTCCAAGCGTTTGACGATTCCAACGCTACGTCTTCCAAGCGTTCGATAAGGGTGATTTCCCAAGACGGTTCGAGTTCTTTGAGCAAAACGCCCAAAGTCGCGCTCATAATGCCTCCACCCACCAAGACAACATCTGTTGCTTCAGCCATGGTTGTACTCCTAGAAACAGGCAT
This sequence comes from Neisseria flava, assembly GCF_982712965.1. Taxonomy (NCBI): domain Bacteria; kingdom Pseudomonadati; phylum Pseudomonadota; class Betaproteobacteria; order Neisseriales; family Neisseriaceae; genus Neisseria; species Neisseria flava. The sequence continues at coordinate 15,589 of NZ_CEXQBZ010000006.1, forward strand.
ATCCTGCCTTTATGATTATCCGTTGTATTACGAACGCCTGTCTCGGCGGTAAAACCTGCTGGCGCGGTGTTTTTGGCGTGGAAGATTGCGCGCGTGTTTTACGTTTTGAACCGATGTTAAACCGTTCATAATATGTTATTGAGAATTTAGTGGATTTTTCTGAGAATTGCAAAGATTTTCTGTTTGGATTTACATAAACGCGGTTTGAAAAGGTCGTCTGAAACATTCAGATGGCCTTTATTTATCAGGGTATTGGCGGTGTCACACCTTATTTCATTAATTTTTTAAAGACTTCAGATTGTCAGCAAGATGGACGTGTTTTGATGAAAAAATGAAGAAGAAAACGTTTTTTCAGGATGCGTCATAAGCTGCCACTTTTTCGAGCAGTTTTGCCCTTGCCTGCGGCCATTCTTCGCGCAGCAGGCTGTATTCCACCGTATCGCGCACGCTGCCGTCTTTCCGCAGCTTGTGGCAGCGCAAGATGCCGTCTTGGTGTGCGCCCAGGCGTTCGATGGCGCGTTGGGAGGCGGTGTTGAGGTTGTCGGTCTGCCAGCAGACGCAGCGGCAGTTTAAAGTGTCGAAAACGTAGTCGAGCAACATGATTTTGCAGGCGGTATTGATGCGTGTGCGCCGTGCCGACAGGGCGTACCATGTGAAACCGATGTAGAGGCGGGGGATGGCGGGATCGATGTGATAAAGCGAAGTCGATCCGACGATTTTGCCCGTGTCTTCGTCGATGACGGCAAAGGCGAGGCGGGTTTGCGTGGCGGTGCGGATGTAGTCCGCCACTTGGTGGGGTTCGGGCGCGGTGGTTACGTTCAGCTTCCAGACTTCGCCGTCGCAAACTGCTTCGTGCAAACCGGCTTCGTGTGCCGTTGTTAAAGGTTCGAGACGGACGCGATCGAAGGACAAAACGGGAACGGATGAGAAATCAGCCATGGGGTTTCCTTTGTGTAGTGGATTAAATTTAAACCAGTACGGCGTTGCCTCACCTTGCCGTACTATTTGTACTGTCTTCGGCTTCGTCGCCTTGTCCTGATTTAAATTTAATCCACTATATTTGATGGTTTGAGTTTTCAGACGACCTTTTATAGTGTCTTAACGGACGGCATCTTTGAGGTCGTCTGAAAGCTATTGATTAATGATGTTTGAACACCAGCACGCCCGACTCCGATACAAACCCGTCCAGCGGCAGGTCGTGCGGTTCGCGCGGCAGCGTGTCAACCAGTTGGCAATCGAAGCCTACGCCTATGGTTTTTGCCTGTAAACGGTATTTCATCGCCGCGAGCGTCGCGTCGTAATAGCCGCCTGCCTGCCCCAAGCGGTAGCCCTCGCGGTCTATGCCGACAATCGGGACGAACAATATCGATAAACCGTGTACGCGGATTTTGCGTCCCGCAAACTGCGGCACATTCAATTTCGCCCTGCCGCGCTTGCGTTCTTGTTTTACTCCGTTGGCAGGATAGGGCGTAAACCACATCCGCCGCGAACGCGGTTCGATATAAGGCAGATAAAGTTTGGCGCCGCGTTTTTGCGCCGCGCGGACGAAACCGTCCAAACGAAGCTCGTTGCCCATCGGCCAATACACGCCGATCTTCCGTCCCTTCTTGATATAACGTTTGAGCAGACGGTTAATCGTTTGTCCTGCCGCCAGTCGCCCTTGATGCCCCATCTGCGCGCGGGCGCGGCGCAACTCTCGGCGCAGGGCGTGTTTTTCCTCATTCCTCATTTCAGACGACCTTTTGAGTGTTGTTGTAGAATACGGCGATTATAAACGCTCCGTTAACATCAAAACAGGATTCCGCCATGTGGCATATCGTCCTTATCGGCTACCTCTTCGTCGCAGTCATGTATTCAGCCGCCCAGCCGAGCATTGCGCGTGCGCTGATTTATTTGGTTTTTTGGGCGGTATTGCCCGTCGCGTTTACCGTTTTCACCGTCACCATCCGCCGCCGCAACCGCCTGATGAAGCAGCAGGAAAAAGAAGTATTCGAACAAAGCCGCCGCACAGCCGGACAAGAAGGCGGTAAACACGACGGCAGTGCATAAAATCCCTTTTCAGACGACCCCTTATCCGCTATAATCCGTCAGTTTTCCATTTCGGAAACACACTATTTTTTAAAACTTATGCCCACTTTCGCCGAAGGGTGCTTGACAATAGGTGCAGCCTATCAAGTTCTATGCGATTGAATGTGTGCTCTTAACCCTTTCAAGGAAATAAAATGTCTCAAATTACTATGCGTCAGATGATTGAAGCCGGCGTTCACTTCGGCCACCAAACCCGTTTCTGGAACCCAAAAATGGCACAATACATTTTCGGTGCGCGCAACAAAATCCACATCGTCAACCTGGAAAAAACCCTGCCGATGTTCCAAGAAGCGCAAGAAGCCGTACGCCGTCTGGTTGCCAACAAAGGCACCGTGCTGTTCGTCGGCACCAAACGTCAAGCGCGTGAAATCATCCGCGAAGAAGCTACCCGCGCCGGTATGCCTTTCGTCGATTACCGTTGGTTGGGCGGCATGCTGACCAACTACAAAACCGTTAAGCAATCCATCAAACGCCTGGAAGAAAAAACCGCTGCTTTGGAAAACGCTGCCGAAGGCGGTTTCAACAAAAAAGAAATTCTGGAAATGCAACGCGACGTTGAAAAACTGGAACGTTCTTTGGGCGGTATCAAAAACATGAAAGGCCTGCCTGACGCGATTTTCGTTATCGACACCGGCTACCAAAAAGGTACTCTGGTTGAGGCTGAAAAACTGGGCATCCCTGTTATCGCCGTAGTCGATACCAACAACAGCCCTGACGGCGTGAAATACGTTATCCCCGGTAACGATGACTCCGCCAAAGCCATCCGCCTGTACTGCCGCGGCATCGCCGACGCAGTTTTGGAAGGCAAAAACCAAGCGCTGCAAGAAACCGTAGCCGCTGCCCAAGAAGCTGCTGCCGAGTAATCCGGCAAACCGAAGAGGGGCGTTATGCCCCTTTTCTCAAATCCCGTTCTGAAAAGCCTTTTCAGACGACCCCATTCCCAAACACGGATACCCCGTGTTTCCCCAAAATCTAGGAGATTCAAAATGGCAGAAATTACTGCAAAAATGGTTGCCGACCTGCGCGCCGCTACCGGCCTGGGCATGATGGAATGCAAAAAAGCCTTGGTTGAAGCCGAAGGCAACTTCGAAAAAGCCGAAGAAATCCTGCGCATCAAATCCGGCGCGAAAGCCGGTAAACTGGCTGGCCGTACCGCTGCCGAAGGCGTATTGGCTTACGCCATCAACGGCAATGTCGGCGTATTGGTTGAAGTAAACTGCGAAACCGACTTCGTTGCCAAAGACGCAGGCTTCGTAGAATTCGCCAACTTCGTTGCCAAAACCGCTGCCGAGAAAAAACCCGCTACCGTTGAGGAACTGAGCGAATTGGTTGAGACCGAACGCAAAGCCATCATCGCCAAATTGGGCGAGAACATGTCTGTCCGCCGCTTCCAAGTCATCGACACTGCCAACCAACTGGTTGCCTACATCCACGGTGCATTGGCTACCGAAGGCGTATTGGTTGAGTTCAAAGGCTCTGAAGACGTAGCGCGTAAAATCGGTATGCACATCGTTGCCGCCAAACCGCAATGCGTAACCGAAGCCGAAGTAGATGCCGAAACCATCGAAAAAGAACGCCACATCTATACCGAACAAGCTATCGCTTCCGGCAAACCTGCCGACATCGCCGCTAAAATGGTTGAAGGCCGTATCCGTAAATTCTTGGCTGAAATCACTCTGAACGGCCAAGCATTCGTAATGAACCCTGACCAAACCGTTGCCCAATTCGCTAAAGAAAACGGCACTGAAGTGGTTAGCTTCGTACGTTACAAAGTAGGCGACGGTATCGAAAAAGCCGTTGTCGACTACGCAGCCGAAGTTGCCGCTGCTGCTAAAGTGTAAGGCAATTATGAAAAAGAAAGCACCTGGATTCCAAACGAATCAGGGTGCTTTTTTTTGAGAGCTACACTGTTTAAAATACTGTCGAACAGAAAATATTTCATCATAATCAACACATAATGAGACCTTTGCAAAAATAGTCTGTTAACGAAATTTGACGCATAAAAATGCGCCAAAAAATTTTCAATTGCCTAAAAC
>NZ_CEXQBZ010000007.1:0-19428 GCF_982712965.1 Neisseria flava
CCGTATGCTACCGCATACTGGCCTTTTTCTGTTAGGGAAAGTTGCACTTCAAATGCGAATCCGCCGTCGTCTGAAAAACCGGATTTTGGGTTTTCAGACGACGTTTTTATTTGGTTTTTTAAAGATGATAGATTGGGCGATGGTTTTTCGTAGGCAAAGCCCACGCTACGGTTGGGTTGCAGATACATGACAAAAGGTCGTCTGAAAATGGGAAACCCGTTTTCAGACGACCTTGGTTACCACCTGTTTAACAAAAACTTATTCTGCCAATTCGGTTTGCTGGTGCGACATGAGTTCTTGTCCGACATCGGTCAGGAGGTTGAGGTAACGCTCGTACTGCTTGAGGATGTCGGCGATGAGTTCGCGGCGGTTCATGTATTGCACGTCGTAGCCGCTGCGACCGTCGAAGAAGTAGGTGTAGGGTTCGTAGGTTACGTTGTGGCGGATGTGCGGGAGGTGGCCGTCTTTGATAAGCTGTTCGGACACTTCGCGCTTGATGGTTTTAATGCCGTACATGAAGTCGCGCAGGGACTCTTTGTGGATGGTAAATTCGACGGCAGGCTCTTCGCGGTCGAAGTGGGTTTGGATGTTGACGCTCAGGCTGTATTTGTCGGACAGTTCCTCGCCCAGTTCGCGCATGGCGGGCAGGGCGGTGGTTTTGAGGAATTTTAGAATGTCTTGTTCCTGCGTTTGGTTCAGCATACGCTCGAGCCTGTCTTGCCAGTTGTCACCGCTCCAATAGACGCTGGAGGGGGTGACGGCGGTCGTGAAGTATTTGTGGTCGGCGTTTAATCCGCGCCATAGGCTGAAACACATGATCAGCATGAGCATGGCGAAAGGCAGGGCGACGATGAGGGTCATGGTTTGCAGGGTGGGCAGCCCGCCGAAGCGTAAAAGGACGATGGCGGCGGCAGACATCAACAGCCCCCACATCACTGCCTGCCAGCGCGGGGTGGTCAGGCTTTTGTCGCGGGATGCGATGTTGTTGAGAACGTAAATGCCGGAGTCGGCGGAGGTGATGAAGAAGAGGGCGATGACCATGAGGCTGACAAGCCCTGTGAGGGTCGGCAGGGGGAGGTATTCGAGGAAGCGGAAGAGGAGTTTTTCAGGCGTGCCGGTCAATGCGCCGAGCGCGCCTGCTGCGGTGTGGTCGTTAATCCAGATGGCGGTGTCGCCGAAGATGGTGAACCAGATGACGCAGAACAGGGAGGGAACCGCCAAAACGCCGAAAATGAATTCGCGTATGGTGCGTCCGCGCGAGATGCGGGCGATGAAGAGTCCGACGAAAGGCGCCCAAGAACACCACCATGCCCAGTATAAGATGGTCCAGCCGCCGAACCATTCGGTATGGTTTTGTTCGTAGCTGTACGTTTTGAAACTGAGTTGTACGAGGTTACTCAGGTAAGTGCCGAGGTTGTCGTTGAAGGCGGAGAGCAGGTGGAGGGTCGGGCCGGTGGCGAGGACGTAGACCATCAGTACGAAGGCAAGGGTCAAGTTCATCTCGCTCAACATTTTGACGCCTTTGCCTATGCCGGAGGCGGCGGAGGCGACCGCCAAACCCATGACGGCGAAAATCACGATGGTTTGTACGGAAAAAGTGTTTTCGCTTATCCAGCCGATTTGTGCCAAGCCCGCACCCAACTGCGCCGCGCCGAAACCAAGCGTGGTAATGATGCCGAACAGGGTGGCGACCAGCGCGAGTATGTCGATGATGTCGCCTGCCTTACCGTCGATTTTCTCTTTCAACAGCGGATAAAAGCAGGAGCGCAGGGAAAGCGGGAGTTTGTAACGGAAGGCGAAATAGGCGAGCGCCAACGCCATGGCGGCGTAAACCGACCAGGCATGTACGCCCCAGTGGAAGAGGGTGTGGAGCAACGCGTCCTGCTGCCTTGCGCCGCTGCCGCCTTCGGTGATGGGGGACAGATAGTGGGTGAGCGGTTCGGCGACACCGAAAAACATCAACCCGACCCCCATACCCGCCGCGAACAGCATGGCGAGCCAAGACCAAAAGCTAAATTCAGGTTCTTCTTCGTTGCTGCCCAGCTTGATGTTGCCGAAGCTGCTGACCGAAAGTGCGAGCAGGAAGAAGAAGAAGGCTGAAAACGCCAAGATGTAAAACCAACTGAAGTTTTTGAAAATGCCCGTTTTGGCGGCATTGAGGACGGTTTCTGCCTGCTGCGGAATCAAAAGTGCGATGCCGATGACCAGCAGCACGAAGGACAGCGTAACGGAAACGACGAAGGGATTGAACGAAGAGCGGTTGCGTAAGAAATGAAATAAAGACAAACCTTGACCTCCTTTGGGATGGTGAGGCAGGCGGACGCGGGCGCAAGGCCGTATATGGTTGATTAACAAAAACTGGGAATAAAACATGGTCTGTCGGACAGGGTCCGAGACTTTCCCGATTTTTGGTAATCCACTATAAAACGCAGACAAAAAACGAATGGCGTTTAAACCGTCCTGCCGGATGAAAAAAACAAGGGGAAAAGGGAGTAAAAACGCACAGATGAATGAGCCGTAATGAGAGCCGGATGAGACAAAATGGATGATGATTATTTCTTTGTTTGAAGGAATAATAACAAAATCAGGGGATTGTTTCAAATTGGGAAAGGTTTTGCGAAATCTCAGTAAGATTTTATTGCCGATAAAAACAGGTGGAAGGTCGTCTGAAAGCTGTGAAGTTGATTTTCAGACGACCCGTCCATATGCCGCTGCCTCTCAAAATCGGGTATGATTCCCTCTTTAAATCAGGAGCCTGACTATGCAGACCCAAGCCGTTATCCGCCATATTGCCGACTGGCTGAAAAACTATGCCGCCGCCGCACACGCCAAAGGGTTTGTCGTCGGTGTTTCCGGCGGTATCGATTCCGCAGTCGTTTCCGCCATCGCGGCACGGACGGGGTTGAAAGTCCTTCTACTTGAAATGCCCATCCGCCAAAAAGCCGACCAAGTCAGCCGCGCGCAGGAACACATCCGCCGATTGGAGCAGGCGTTTCCCAACGTCAGCGGGATGCGCGTGGATTTGACGCCGACTTTCGATACCTTTGCCGCCGATGTCGAGGTCGATGAAACCGAGTTCCCCGCCAAACAGCTTGCGCTTGCCAACGCCCGAAGCCGCCTGCGGATGCTGACGCTTTATTATTACGGGCAGCTAAACGGTTTGCTGGTTACGGGTACGGGCAACAAAATTGAAGATTTCGGCGTGGGCTTTTTCACCAAATACGGCGACGGCGGTGTGGACATCAGCCCGATTGCCGACTTGACCAAAACGCAGATTTATCAAATTGCCGCCGAACTGGACATCGCTGAGTCCATCCAAAAAGCCGTGCCGACCGACGGACTTTGGGATACCGAGCGCACGGACGAAGAACAGATGGGCGCAAGCTATCCCGAACTCGAATGGGCGATGGGCGTTTACGGTACGCACCGCCCCGAAGAATTTGAAGGCAGGCAGCGCGAAGTCTTGGAAATTTACACCCGCCTGCACAAAGCCATGCAACACAAAGTCAATCCGATTCCCGTCTGCAAAATTCCCGAAGAGATGCTGAAATAAGCAAAAGGTCGTCTGAAACCGGTTTTCAGGCGACCTTTTCAAAACAAAGAGGGTTGAAATCGTCAAATATTGCTCCAAAATATCGAATGTGCTTACAGCAGGTTGCATAAATTACCCGAACTTATCAAACCCGCCGTTTTGTGTAAAAATACTGCAATGGAAAAAATTACTCACCAAAATCTACATCCTCTACTTTCCAAAAGCCTGACCGATACCGATTTCGTCCTTATTCTCAATGCCTTAATCAAATTCCTGCGGCGCGGCGGCAAAAAACAGGCGGAAGAACGTTTTGACCTGATTATCGCCACGCTCAAACAAGACGAAGCACTCGCAAAAAACTTCAGCGGTCGTTTTTACCACTGGCTTTCGCAAGTCCATATCTATCCCGCGCTGATCAAACTCGGCATCTTCTCGCGCCACAGTTTTACCCGCGAGATGGGCATACGCATATACGAACGCTTCAGCCCGTCCTATAAAGACTTCGCTAACCTGCGCGAAGTATTCCTCTATCTTTTCCATTCGGAAAACGACGACAGATGGCTGCAAACCCTCAGCATCCGCCAATGGTTGAGCTTGTACGACCTTATCCGCACCAGCGTCGATCCCACCTTACTGCAAAACGCCTGCCGCCAGTTGGTTGACGCTCGCCTGCGCGCCATCGAAATGCTCGCCATTTGGATTGCGTCCGAAGCCCTCGAGCCCGACCTTATCCGCATCGCCCCGCGCCTGCTCGAAGCCGATTCGCCCTTCGTCGCCCTCCAACGCGAAACCGCCAAAATGGTCGAACACTACCGTAACGACACCAGCCCTTACGACACCGCACACCTCGAAGTCATGTTCGACCAGTGCAGCAAGCAAATTGACTATCTGCGTCGCAAAGGAACGGGCGCAGGCTCAGGCTCGTCCGTCAAAGTCGCCCACCTGCTCGAACGGCTCCAGCAGACCATAGGTCGTCTGAAACTGCTCACCGACATCCAAACCGATGCCGGCAACCGCAACCGCCTCACCATTACCCTGATGAATTCCCTCATCTACGCCGCGGTCGAGCAATACAGCACCCGCCATCTGCGCCGCAGCAGCATCCGTATGCTCGCCCGCAGCATTACCGAAAACAAAAGCCACCACGGAGAGCATTACATCACCCGCAACCGCAAAGAATATTTCAAAATGTTCTACTCCGCGGCAGGCGGCGGCGTCATTATCGCCCTAATGGCGCTGTATAAAATCCATATCGGCTCACTCGGCTTCAGCCCCTTCGTGACTTCTTTTTTAGCAGGGCTAAACTACGGCATAGGCTTCATGATCATCCATATGCTGCACTGCACCGTCGCCACCAAACAGCCCGCCATGACCGCCGCCAGCTTCGCCGAACAGGTCGATCTCAACGAAGGCGGCAAAGCGGTGGACAACAAGCTCGCCAAGCTCCTCATCGACGTATGCCGCTCCCAAAGCGTCGCCGTCTTCGGCAACGTTTCCATCGCTATTCTCTTGGCGTGCGCCATATCGTTCGGCTATGCCCATCTGAACCAACAGCCCATACTCGATGCCCACACCACCGCCTACCAGTTCAAATCCATAGACATCATCAATCATCCGACCCTATGGTATGCCGCTATTGCAGGCTTGTGGCTGTTCTGTTCCGGCATCATCGCAGGCTTCTTCGACAACCGCGCCGACTATCTCAACCTGCGCCAACGCCTGCCCTTCAATCCCTTATTGCGCAAAATCATGCGCCCCAAACCCCGCCGCGTTCTCGCCGCCTACATCCACAAACACTACGGCTCGCTGGCCGGCAACTTCATCTTCGGTATGCTCTTGGGCATGACCGGCTACTTCGGACACCTCCTCGGCCTGCCGCTGGACATCCGCCATGTCGCCTTCTCCTCCGCCAACCTCGGCTATGCCGCCGTCAGCGGCAATGTCGGCTTTGGTACATTTATGCTCGGCATTTGCAGCGTCCTCGCCATCGGCTTGGTCAACCTCATCGTCAGCTTCACCCTCGCCCTCTTCGTCGCCCTGCGTTCGCGCGGCACGAAAATCGGCAGCGTCGGCAATTTGTGCAAAAGTTTCTGGCAGCAGATTAAAGCCAACCCGCTGATATTGTTTTTCCCAGTGGCGCCGGTTCAGACAGATAAAGACGGCGGGAAAGATACTGCCAAAGAGGGTGAGGACAAACACTAGCTTGTAAGAACAGCCTTGCCTTTATTCTTACTCAAGTCTTCCATTTGAATGGATACAAAAAGGTCGTCTGAAAACCAAAAATCCGGTTTCAGACGACCTTTCTTTATTTCAATACGCTTATTTTTCCATTTTCAAGCCGAAGTGCAGGTAGGCGCGTTCGGTCGCCATTCTGCCGCGCGGGGTGCGTTGCAGGAAACCTTGTTGGATAAGGTAGGGTTCGATAACGTCTTCGATGGTGTCCGTGGATTCACCGATGGCGGCGGCAACGTTGTCAAGACCGACGGGGCCGCCGCTGAATTTGTGCAGGATGGCTTCGAGGAATTTTCTGTCCATGACGTCCAAACCTCGCGCGTCGACATCCAGCATGCTTAAAGCGGCATCGGCGACGGCGGCATCAATGACGCCGTTGTTCTTCACATCGGCAAAATCGCGAACGCGGCGCAGCAGGCGGTTGGCGATGCGGGGTGTGCCTCGGCTGCGTTTGGCGACTTCCATCGCGCCTTCTTCACCCATGTCGAGTTGCAGTAATTGGGCGGAACGGCTAACAATCGTGGCAAGATCCTGATTTTGATAAAACTCCAAACGGGCAACGATACCGAAGCGGTCGCGCAGCGGGTTGGTCAGCATACCTGCGCGGGTGGTTGCGCCGACGAGCGTGAAGGGCGGCAGGTCGATTTTGACGGAACGGGCGGCAGGGCCTTCGCCTATCATGATGTCGAGCTGGTAGTCTTCGAGCGCGGGGTAGAGGATTTCTTCGACGACAGGGCTGAGGCGGTGAATTTCGTCGATGAACAATACGTCGTGCGGCTCAAGATTGGTCAGAAGGGCAGCAAGGTCGCCGGCGCGTTCGAGGACGGGGCCGCTGGTTTGGCGCAGGTTGACGCCCAGCTCTTTGGCGATGATGTGCGCCAATGTGGTTTTGCCCAGTCCGGGCGGGCCGAAGAGCAGAGTGTGGTCTAGGGCTTCGCCGCGTTTTTTGGCGGCTTGGATGAAGATGGCGAGCTGTTCTTTGGCTTTGTCTTGTCCGATATAGTCGTCCAGCGTTTTAGGGCGCAGGGCGCGCTCGAGCAGCTCTTCCTGTGGGGAGATGCTTTGTGCGGTGATGATGCGCTGGGGCTGGGCGGCGGTCAGGTTGTCGGTTTGCAGCATGGGTTTTCCGGTGGGTTCGGGGTCGTCTGAAAAGCGGTTTGCTGTTTTCAGACGACCTTTTTGAAAGGGATTCAGCCGCGTGTTTCGCGCCAAACGAGGTAATCGCGCAGGGGCGGCATGGGCGGGTTGATGCAGTGGGGGCAGATGCCTGTGGTGTCTTCGTCGTCGCTGTCGATGTGGTAGGCGTTGGGGTCGAAGCGCACTTGCTGCATCACCGCCTGCGCCAATGCCTGCGCCTGAACGACATCGAAGCTGAATTTTTCAAGGATTTCGTTCAGCAGGCGGATTTCGCCTTCGCTGAATTCTACGCTGTGTTTGAGGATGAGGCGTTGGTAATCTTCGTTGTTGATTTTGGGCAATAAATCGGTTTGTAGGGTCATGGTTTTTATGTTTGGAACGGAATGACTGAGAAGCAGATTATAGCGGATATGGCAGCGGCTGTTTCAAAGGTCGTCTGAAAGTTGACGGGCTTTAGCGGATGCTGGGATAAACCTGTTCAATTCAGTATTGATTATCTGAGCATCACGGCTGTCAAAAAAATCGCCGATAAGTATGGTTTTTTCCTGATAATCGAAAGACCATGCGCCTTATTTGCATTTTTGGATATGTAAGATATTGGGGATATCGTTTTTTGGTTGTTTTATACCATTTTGGTAGTAGTTTTTGTTTGGGTACTTAGCTTCCCTTCCTCTTGCAACAGGAGCTTTGGGAATATTGTCACGAAACTGCCATTCGGAAATTTCTGATAGCGGAAAACTACGCCAACGTCCAATGGAGAACAAGGTGTATCCATGAGACAGGGTATGGTTACGGATCTTGATGTTTTCACGTACGAAAAGTTGCCAGAGAAGGCTGTAAACCAGTGAGCCGACTAGGTAGAAAGTAAAAAGTATATGGATAAGAATTATTATTGGATCAGTGAAATAATGCTCTTCAAGGTAAAACGGCGCGATGCATGTAATAGCAAAGGAAAATATAAGAAATAGAGCGGTAAAACCGATTTCCTGAGAGTCATGTACAACACGAGCAGACACAGTAATGCCGTCGGGCGCGCGTTCGATTTTATAACGTGAAGATGTCATTAAGAGCTTCCTATTTTTCTGTCTGATACGCTTTTTGCAAAGGAGTAATTTCTGCCAACCGCGCCCGGTCGATTTCTTCGGCGATAAGGTGGGCTTTTTCCTGCGCGCGGCATTCGGCGGCGATTTTGCCTGAATCCACTTGGTTGGCGGCTTCGAGCAGGGCGAGCCAGTGCGCGCGTTGCGGGTAGGGGGCGTTTTCGCGGTTCAGACGACCTTGTTTGTCGGCAATGCTGACGTTCAGGGCGGCGGCGAAGCGTTCGGGTCGTCTGAAAGCGTCGGTTTTTTGCAAAACCTTCAGAATGGTTTTGCTTTTGAGCTGCCCGACTTGGTGGAACATGATGTGCCAGCGGCAGACAAGTTCAGCAAGCTCGGCGCAGTGTCTCGGCACGCGCAGCTTCTGATTGACTTCGCGCACGGGTTCGACGCCGGCGAGGTCGTGTCCGTGGTGTTTGGGCAGGATGTCGGGCGGGGTTTTGGCTTTGCCCAAATCGTGCAGCAGAGCGGCGTAGCGTTCGGGCAGGCTCAGCCCCATATCGGCGGCGCGTTGCAGCGTCATCAGGGTATGGATGCCGCTGTCGATTTCGGGATGATAGTCGGCGCGTTGCGGCACACCGAAGAGGGCATCGACTTCGGGCAGCAAGACTTTGAGCGCACCGCATTGGCGCAATACTTCAATCATCCTTCTGGGATTTTTTTCCATCAAACCTTTCGCCAACTCCTGCCAGACGCGTTCGGCAACCAAAGCATCCGCTTCGCCGTTTTCCACCATCTGCCGCATCAGCTTCATGGTTTCTTCGGCGATTTCAAACCCGTAGCGCGCGGCAAAGCGGGCGGTACGCAGGATGCGGACGGGGTCTTCGGCAAAAGCGGGCGAAACATGGCGCAAAATACCTGCCGCCAAATCCTGTTGTCCGCCGAAAGGGTCGATGATGAGGTCGTCTGAATTCTGCGCCATTGCGTTGATGGTCAGGTCGCGGCGCATCAAATCCTGCTCCAGCGTAACGTCTTTGTCGGCGTGGAAACTGAAACCGGCGTAGCCCTTGGCGGTTTTGCGCTCGGTACGGGCGAGGGCGTATTCTTCGTGGGTTTCGGGATGGAGGAACACGGGAAAATCTTTGCCGACCGGCTGGAAGCCTTGCGCCAGCATGGTTTGTGCGTCAGCGCCGACGACCACCCAGTCGCGGTCTTTGACGGGCAAACCTAAAAGATAATCGCGGACGGCGCCACCGACGAGGTAGGTTTTGATGGTGTGTGTTTTCTGAGTCATTGAATTGGTCTTTGGTAACAATCAGAATGTCTTGAAGCATGGTCAGATGGGCATTCTGTCTGCCATCATGTGAATAAAGGTCGTCTGAAAAACGGTTTGGCAAATTCGCTGTTTATGGTAGCGAAACGCATTGCACTCGTTTTCAGACGACCTTATGGCAAAACGTAAGGTTTATTTTGCCGCTTTGTTGCCGTCGACAATCTTCAGTCCGGCTGAAACCAGGCTGCCGATGTCAGCCACGTTGGCAGGCATAATCAGAGTTGTGCTTTCTTTTGCCAAATTGCTGAATGCTTCGACATATTGCTCGGCAACTTTCAGGTTGACGGCTTCGGAGCCGCCTTCTGCGCGGACAGCCTCGGCGATTTTGCGGATGGCGTCGGCGTTGGCTTCGGCAACCAGGCGCAAGGCTTCGGCTTCACCTTGTGCGCGGTTGATGCGGGCGATTTTTTCACCGTTCGACGCGTTGATGGCGGCTTGCGCTTCACCTTCAGACTGTTGAATTTCCGCTTCGCGCTGACCGCTGGCAAGGTTGATTTGCTCGATTTTGCGGCCTTCGGATTCGGCGATACGGGCACGTTTTTCACGTTCGGCGGTAATTTGCGCCTGCATAGAACGCAGAATTTCTTGCGGCGGAACCAAGTCTTTGATTTCGTAACGCAATACTTTCACGCCCCATGCGCCTGCCGCTTCGTCGAGCGCGGAAACGACGATGCTGTTGATTTCGTCGCGCTCTTCAAACGTTTTATCCAACTCCATGCGACCGATAACCGAACGCAGCGTGGTTTGGGCGAGCTGGGTAATCGCCATGATGTAGTTGCTGGAGCCGTAGGAAGCGAGTTTTGGATCGGTTACTTGGAAATAGATGATGCCGTCAACGGTAAGCTGAGTGTTGTCGCGGGTAATACAAACTTGGCTGGGAACGTCCAAAGGCACTTCTTTGAGCGAATGTCGATAGGCGACGCGGTCAACGAAAGGAATCAGGATGTTTAGACCGGCAGTCAAAGCGTTGTGGAATCTGCCGAGGCGTTCGACGACGTAAACTTCCTGTTGCGGCACCACGATAAACGACTTGAAGCCGAAAATCACGACGACAATCAGCAGGATGACGGGGAAGCTGTATAGAAATTCCATTGTTTTTCCTTTTAGACCACAACAGGGCGGATTACTGAATCAATTCAAACGAATGAGTAAAACATTACCGTTTTTACCGGTAATCACGGCGGTAGAGGTCGTCTGAACGGCATCGGCATTTTCAGCCTGCGCCTGCCAGCGCGTCCCCCGATAAGAAACTTCATAACAATCGCCGTGAAGGCGCTGGAGGATATGAACGGTCTGTCCGATGTCCAAATCATCATTCAATTCTTGGCGGGGCGCAGTTTTTTTGAACTTGCCGTGTACCAGCCAGATACCGGCGGCGGACAAAACAGCTGCCGCAGCAACGGCAATCGAAGTATCACCAGTCAGCCAATACACCAAACCCGCACCAAACAAAGCCGCGCTGACCACCAAGAGATACACGGTGCCGACAAACAGCTCGACAATCAGGACGGCGGCAGCGGCAATAAACCAAGCGGTCATGCGGGATTCCTCTCATTATCAATGTGTAGGGACAGGGTTCATCATAGCCGTATCGCGGGAAATATTCAAACGGCTTTGACTCGGGAAAGGTCGTCTGAAAACGGGGAAGGTCGCTTTCAGACAACCTTTACTTCACATGAGCCTCAATCCTCTTTTTTCTCCAACGCGGCAAAGGCGGCCTTCATGGTCGGGTTTTTGCGTACTAATTTTTTGACGGTCAGGTCGGTCGCTTTGTTGTTGGCAAGGCGCAGATTGTTTTCCGAAGAGAGCAGGGCTTCTTTGGTTTTTTGCAGGTGGCTGATGGTTTTGTCGATTTCGTCGATGGCGGTTTGGAACTTGCGGCTGGCGAGTTCGTAATTGCGGGCGAAATCGGTTTTGAACTTGTCCAAGTCTTCTTCAAAGTGTGTGATGTCAATGTTTTGTGCGCGCATTTGTGCCAATTCTTGTTTGTATTTCAATGAATTGAGCGCGGCGTTGCGCAACAGGGAGACGATGGGGATAAAGAATTGCGGGCGCACGACGTACATTTTCGGGTAGGCGTAGGACACATCGACGATGCCGTTGTTATAGAGTTCGCTGTCGGCTTCCAAAAGTGAGACGAGGACGGCGTATTCGCAGTTTTTTTCTTTGCGGTCTTTGTCCAACTCTTTAAAAAAGTGTTCGTTTTTCTTTTTGGTGGCGGTTTCGTCGTTTTCGTTTTTCATCTCAAACATGATGGAGATGATTTCGTTGCCTTCTTCGTCGGTTTCGCGGTAGATGTAGTCGCCTTTGCTGCCGGTTTTGGCGTCGTTGTCTTTGCCGAAGACGGCTTGGGGAAAGGCGGTGGTGCGGATGCGATTGAATTCGGTTTCGCAGTGCTGCTCGAGGCTTTCTCCTATCATTTTGGTGGACTGTCTGGCTTTGAAGTCTTTGTAGAAGGCGATGGTTTCGTCTTTTTGTTTGAGTTCGGCTTCGTATTTTTCGCGCAGGCTTTGTTTTTCCAACTGGTTTTCTTTGGATTGCAGCATGAGCTGGGTGTTCAGATTACCCAATTCGCGCTCTTTTTCGGCAACGGCTTTGGTGATTTCCAGCTCTTTTTCCATGTTTTTCGCCGTTTCCAGCGATTTTGCCTGCGCTTTCAGCTCGGCAATCAATTTATCCTGCTCGGCGATTTGCGCTTTCAGACGACCTTCAATCTCGGCGGCGGCAAGTTTGCTGTCTTTTTCGTAGACGTTGATTTGGTTGGATAGGGCGGTGATTTCGTGGTTTTTGTCGGCTAGGATTTTGTCGAACTGATTTTGCGCCTGCGCTTGGGCAAGCTGCATATCGCTTTGAAACTGCATCTGCGCCTGTTGCAGGCGCTCGTGGATTTCAGTTTGAAATTCTTGGGTGCGGACTTGGTTCAGGATGTCGGCGTAACTGGCTTCGTTGACGGTAAACGCGGTGTGGCAGTGCGGGCATTTGATTTCGTGCATGGCGGGTTTCCCTTTTGTTTGAGAGTGGAATTTTAGCAGAAAGGTCGTCTGAAAACCCTTGCGGGTTTTCAGACGACCTCGTCGCTTTAAATTCAATCGCAAGCTACGTTGCCAACATCAAGACTGAAATCGTGAAACTCGTTGAGCGTGCTGCGGTGGCCGATGCTGATGATGATGCTCTGCGGCAGTTTTTGCTTTAAAGCGCGGTAGAGCAGGGCCTCGGTCGGTTCGTCCAAGGCGGCGGTGGCTTCGTCAAGCAGGATGACTTTGGGTTGCGAGAGCAGGGCGCGGACGAAGGCGATGCGTTGCAGTTCGCCCGGGGAGAGTTTGTGTTGCCAGTCGTCGGGTTTGTCCAATTTATCAACGAGATAACCTAAGCGGCAGGTGTTCATGGCGTCGGCTAGTTCGGGATGCTGTTTGTCGATGTCGGGGTAACAAATCGCGTCGCGCAGGCTGCCTTGCGCCGTGTATGGGCGTTGCGGCAGGAAGAGGATGTCTTGATGCGGCGGACGGCTGACTTTGCCGCTGCTGCCGAACGGCCAAAGCCCTGCCAGCGCGCGCAGCAGCGAGGTTTTGCCGCAACCGCTCGGACCGCGTATCAGCAGGGAATCGCCGCTTTTGAGGTTGACGTTGATGC
Source organism: Neisseria flava (assembly GCF_982712965.1). NCBI lineage: Bacteria > Pseudomonadati > Pseudomonadota > Betaproteobacteria > Neisseriales > Neisseriaceae > Neisseria > Neisseria flava. The sequence goes on from NZ_CEXQBZ010000007.1 coordinate 12,902, forward strand.
CGCTCAACAGGATTTCGCCGTTGTGGCGGAACAGGGCGACGTTTTCCAGCGAGAGGTCGTCTGAAACCTCGGTAATGTCGGGTTGCTGCGCGCTGTGTTGTTCTTCCGTACTCAACAAGAATCCGTACAGACGCTCCAATCGAGCGCGGTAGGCGGTGAATTTGTTGTAGAACATTCGAAAAAAGGAGAGGGCGTTTTGCAGTCGGGCGAAGGCTTGGACGGTCTGCTGGATGTCGCCGATTTTGATTTGTCCGGCAAACAGGCGCGGGGCTTGCAAAATAATGGGGAAGAGCTTAATTCCGTTGGTAAACATATCGTTAAAGCCGCTCAAGCAGACGCTTTGGCGGGCGATGCGCCAACGGTTGCGGATGATGACCTTGAAGCGGTCGGCAAGTTGGTCGTGTTCGTGTTGTTCGCCGCTGTAAAACGCCACGCTTTCGGCGTGGTCGCGCACGCGGATGAGGGAGTAACGGTAGTCGCCGTTGAGTTTTTCGTTTTCATAGTTGTAACGAATCAAAGGGTTGCCTATCCACATGGCGATAAAGGTCGCCAAAATCACAAACATATAGACAAACCAAACGATGCCGTGCGGAATGTCGATGCCAAATACGGTCAGGATGCCCGCCAAGCCCCACAAAACAACGGCAAATTCCAGCGAGGTAACGACCGAATTGACCATGCCGCGCACAAATTCTATGGTTGAGGCGATGAAATCCTGCGCGTCTTGTTGGATACGCTGGTCGATGTTGTCCGGCGCATGGCGGCGCATTTGCAGGCGGTAGTAGTTTTTGTCGGCAAGCCAGCGCGTCGTCAGCACTTCATTAAGCCGCTCCGACCATTTAATTGCCAAGCCTTGGTCGAGAAAGTCGTTGACGACGTTGTTAAACGCCCGCACCAGCACCACGCCGGCGTTCATCACGGCAAACATCCAAAACGCGGAGGCGTTTAAATCCTGCATCGAGTCGTAAAGCCCTTTGGACATAAAGGTACTCAATACATTCAGCCGCACTTCGGTTAACAGCAGCGCAATCATCGCCGTAATCAGCAGCAATACTTTGACCGTGCTTTTCGGCGTCAGGCACAGCCGCAGGATATAGGCAAACTCGCGCCCGAAGCGCGTTTTACGTGCCAAAAACAGAATCACCGCCGAGGCGGCGGCGACCATCAATAAGGTTTGTAACAGCCAAGACGGCGTGGAATAAAGCTCGATTTGCCATTTTTGCATGTGCATTGTCTCTTGAGGCAGGCCAGCGGGCAGGGGTCGTCTGAAACCCTGATTCTCCGCCTAATAAAATAATTTACAATTACGATAGAAAAAGTTTTGATTGATGTTGTATTTTTATTTTTACAAATAGTTATCATCACTTTTTATAGAAAAGCAGAATGTTATCAAATATAATTCCGCAGCAAAATTACTTTGTGATTTTTAACGCTTATTGCAACAAAAATAACCCACCTCAAAGACAGAAGGAATTTATGAACAGCAAATTAGCCCTGATGCCGCTTTTGATTATGAGCGCGTTTTCTTATGCAGCCGATGAAGCGATGCCCGAAGCCCCAGTGCAACAGCAGTTGCAGGAAGTCCATGTCCGCGCCGACGCCAAACGCGTCAAAGCCGCCCGCTCTTACTCCATCGCCAGCGACGGCGACTTGCGCGACCGCGTAAATTTGGGCGTATTGGGCAAAGCTAATGCCTTTACCGCGCCGATTACCGTCGTCAACTACGACGAACAAGCCCTTAACAACACCGAAGCGCGTACTTTGGTGGATGCCGTAGCGAAAAAAGACGCTTCCGTTTGGCAGTTCGGCGGCGAAAGCAACACATTGACCGGCCTGTATTTCCGCGGTTATCAGCTTGATGCGCGCCAATTCAGCGTCAACGGTTTGGCGGGCATGTACGGCACGCAAGGCACAGCCAGCGTGCAAGTCGGCTCCGCACAACTGATTAAAGGCGCGTCCACCGCCGTAAACGGCATGGACCCTGAAGGCGCGGTATCCGGTTCCGTCAATATCGAGACCAAAAAAGCTGCAGATGAAGGCAACCGTAAAATCGGTTTGGGCTGGTTCAGCAACAACCGTGCTCAAGGCACATTCGACTTGGGTCAACGTTTCGGCGAAAACAAAGAATTCGGCGTGCGCGCCAACGGCAAACTGCGCCACGGCGACACCCCGCGCCACGGTTACAGCGAAGACAATAAAGAATTTGCCTTGAATGCCGACTATCGCGGCGAAACACTGCGCGTGGCGTTCGACTCCATCTACGCGAAACGTAAAACCAACGGCGGACGCGCGCGTATTCAGGATATTCAAAACGCCAACGGTCGATTGTTTGACGCGCCTGAAGGCAAAGTGAATCTCGCTCCGGGCTGGCAGGCTCAAAACACGCGCGGTCAGACCAATATGCTGACTTTTGAATGGGATGCGTTTGAAAATGCCCAAATTACAGGCGGCATCGGCTACAACAATGCCCGCTATTACGGTAATTTCGCTTCTCCTACCGTTACGAGCAGCGGTTTGACCTACAATTCCGGTCGCGCGCGTTTGACCGACCAGCGTTTCAAAACGCTCAGTATGAATCTGACTGCTCGCGGCGAATTTGAAACCGGTTCGGTAAGCCACAACTGGAGTGCCGCATTTGACCGCATCGACCGCAAACGCACCACTTATCAAGGCGCACGTCAAACTCAAAGCCGCGTTATCGATCCGAGCCTTGATATTCCTACTCAATTGGCAAAATTGGATTCCAACTTAGGAACGGCATGGAGTGCAACGCCTTCAGTGGATACGGTGATCAAAGTGAACAGCTTGGCAGTATCCGACACGCTTGGTTTTGCCGACAACAAATACCGCCTCACTTTGGGCGGACGCTTCCAAGCCGTCGAGCAGAAAAACAAATTAAACGGCCGCAAAGCGGATGCGAGCCGTTTCAGCCCGATGTTGATGGCGGCATGGGTTCCGCAGCCTGATTTGGTGGTTTACGGAAACTATATGGAAGATTTGGAGCCGTCCGACATCCGTACCGATGATGACGGTCATGTCACGATGGCAGATCCGCGCGTCAGCCGCCAATTTGAAGTCGGCGTACGCAAAAACTGGGGCGACTTTGTAACCACTTTAAACGCGTTCCAAATCAAACGCCCTGGCTACTGGCGTGGCAACACGACTTCAGGTACTGATTTCGCAGCGCGCAAAAATGCAGGCTTGGCTTATAGCGGTTCGGAGCAAGGCATGGAGCGCAGCCGCGGTATCGAGTTCAATACCTATGCCAACTTGTTGAACAAAACCCTGCGTCCGACTTTCGGTCTGATGTATCTGCAATCAACCGTAAAAGATTATCCGAATTTCGCTGACAATTTGGTTAACGGCGTACAAGTCGCCAACCCGCGCGTGATTGCCAAAGCAGGCGTGGAATGGGACACCCCGTTTGCCAAAGGCTTGACTTTAAACGGCAACGTTTCGTACTTCGGCAAGTCTTACCAAGATACGCAAAAACAATACGCTTTCCCGTCCTATACCTTGGTTGATGTAGGCGCGCGCTACAAAACCAAGCTGGGCAAAAACACCTTGACCGTCAGCAGCTCGGTAGAAAACCTGTTCAACAAAAACTACTGGCAGGTACAGCGCGGCCAATACGACCGCAGCTTCGCCGTCGTCGGCATGCCGCGTACCTACTGGCTGAAAGCGGAATTGGATTTCTAATATCGAACAGGCCAACCGGCAAAGATGAAGGTCGTCTGAAAATCCCCAATCAGGTTTCAGACGACCTTTTTGTATCGTGTCTGCATTTTATGTGCGGCAAAATGAAACGCGCTATATTTTGCTGGCTTATCCAATCATCAGGTTTTCGGCAGGGTAACGCCGGTTTGCCCCATGTATTTGCCGTTGCGGTCTTTGTAGGAAGTTTCGCAGATTTCGTCGCTCTCGAAGAAGAGGACTTGCGCCACGCCTTCGCCGGCATAGATTTTGGCGGGCAGGGGGGTGGTGTTGGAAAACTCGAGGGTAACGTAGCCTTCCCATTCCGGCTCGAACGGGGTAACGTTGACGATGATGCCGCAGCGGGCGTAGGTGGATTTGCCCAAGCAGACGGTCAGGACGTTGCGCGGGATGCGGAAGTATTCGACCGTACGCGCCAGCGCGAAGGAATTAGGGGGGATGATGCAGCAGTCGTCTTCGACGGTGACGAAGTTTTTCGGGTCGAAGTTTTTGGGATCAACGATGGTGCTGTTGATGTTGGTGAAAATTTTAAATTCGTTGGCGCAGCGGATGTCGTAACCGTAGCTGGATGTGCCGTAGGAGATGATGCGCTGTCCGTTGGCTTCTTTGATTTGGTTCGGTTCGAAGGGGTCGATCATGCCGAACTCTTCGCTCATGCGGCGTATCCATTTGTCGGACTTGATGCTCATAATGTTTTCCTTGTTTCTTGCGGTTTTCAGACGACGTCTGCGGAGAGGTCGTCTGAAAATGCGGGACGGGGTTATTTGGTTTTGGGCAGTTTCACTTCTTTAATCATGCCGTTTTCGCATTTCATGATGAAGACGGTTTCGCCGTTTTGCGAGGCGGTGAATTTGCCGTGTGCCAGGCCTTTTTTGAACGTGCCCGACAGTACCATGTTGCGGAACTTGGTGCTGTTGGAATTGAACGGTTCGATGAAGGTTTCGCGGTTGGCGGAGACGGTGTAAACGCCTTGTCCGTCGAATTTGCCGTTTTTAAACGCGCCGGTGTAGCTGCGTCCGTCTTGGCAGCGCCATGTGCCTTTGCCGGCGGGTTTGCCGTCTTTGCCGACATCACCGTCGTAGGTGCAGCCCGGTTCCTGATAGGAAGTCAGGACGGCGGCAGAGGCGGGGAGGGCAAGCATAATGGTAAGCGGCAGGAATGCGAGGTGTTTAAACATAAAGGTTGTCCATCGGATGTAGGTTTCAGACGACCTTTTATCGTGTAAAGGTCGTCTGAAAAATTAGTCTTGCCAGCCGCCCAAATAGGAAACCAGCTCTTCCAACATGGTGCTGACGGATTCCGCCATCAGGATTTGCGAGGCGAAGGCAAGGCTGGCGGCATCGTCGCCGTTGCTTTCGGCTTCTTCCTGCAATATGTCGAGGTATTGGATGCGCTTGAGCGTGAAGTCTTGCGTGAGGATGAAGGCGATTTGTTCGCGCCACACCAAGCCTAGCTGGGTTACGGTTTTACCATTTTTGACGTGTTGGACCACTTCATCGGCGGTCAAATCTTGTTTGGATACTTTGACGACGGGAACAACATCGCCCACACCTTTGAGTTCGCAATCGCTGTCCAATTCAAAACCGCCTTCGCAATGCCCTTGTAACAGCCACTCGGTCATCAGGGAAGAGGGCGATTGCTTGGTATTCGGCAGCGAGGCTTCCAAACCGCCCAAGGCTTCGCGCAGCTTGGTCAGGATGTTTTCCGCTTTGGCGGAAGCCGCGTTATTGACGAGCAGATAGCCGTGGCGGGTGTTGAACACTGCTTCAGTGCGGCTGCTGCGGGTAAATGCGCGGGGCAGCAGATCGTCTGTAATTTGTTCTTTAAGCTCTTGTTTTTCCTTGCGGCCGACATTGCGGGCTTCATTGTTTTGGATTTCCGCAATCTTTTCTTCCAAAATATCGCGGATGACGCCGGCAGGCAGGACTTTTTCTTCTTTTTTCAGGGCGACGCGCAAAGTAAAGTCGGCAGGGAAAACGAGTTCGGGAGAGAACGAAACCGGTGCGGCAAAACCTTCGCTGGACCAGTCCAAACCTTGGCAGCGGGTAAATTCAGCCTCTGCAAGTTTGTCGGCAAGTACGTCCGCTTCGGGCAGCTTTTCTTTGTTGAGCGGATAAAAACTGATCTGCTTGAACCACATGGTTTGTTTTCCTTTTCATTAAAAGCGACATTATACAGGCAAAGCCGATACAAAGATAAGGAGCAGAAGGGTTGTCTGAAACCAGTTTGACCATAAAAAACGCCTAACCCGTTGACAGCGTTTTAACGCTTATGTATAGTTCGCAACTCGGTTACGCGCCCATCGTCTAGAGGCCTAGGACACTGCCCTTTCACGGCGGCAACCGGGGTTCGAATCCCCGTGGGCGTGCCAGATTTTCAATAAACCTTTACTAGAGAATAGTAAGGGTTTATTTTTTATCTTTGGGAATGGATGGGGTTGGGTGTTGGCTGTTTCATGCAGTCATTTTAGCAGGGCATTTTCTATATATTTAGAGACCTTTGCAAAAAAGCCCTTCCCCTGGCAACCGAAACCCAAACACAGGTTTTCGGCCATTTCCTTCCCCCCCAATACCTCCTAATTTTACCCAAATACCCCCTTAATCCTCCCCGGATACCCGATAATCAGGCATCCGGGCCGCCTTTTAGGCGGCAACAGACACACTTAGCCTGTTGGCCGCTTTCAACAGGTTCAAACACATCGCCTTCAGATGGCTTTGCGCACTCACTTTAATCAGTCCGAAATAGGCTGCCCGGGCGTAGCGGAATTTACGGTGCAGCGTACCGAAGCTTTGTTCGACCACATAACGGGTCTT